>JAURNO010000165.1 GCA_030830145.1 Verrucomicrobiota bacterium | reverse complement strand
GTCGGCAAGTATTTAATATGGAGTGATATACCCAATGATCGTCAATTGAGATGGATTCAAGACGATGGAAGAGTGAATGATTTTCGAAAACCAAGTGGAAACAGCAACGGAAACACCTTTGACTTCCAAGGGAGGCAGCTTTCCTGCGAACATGGGAACAGGAGAGTCGTCCGGTATGAACACGATGGAAAACTTACGATCTTGGCCGATCGATTCGGAGGAAAGGAATTCAATGCTCCCAATGACGTCGTGGTCCACCCGGATGGTGGAATTTGGTTTACGGACCCGGGTTATGGCAGCTTGATGAATTACGAGGGCAATCGGGCGGATACTGGTAGTGTTATGCCTATTCAGAAAGAAGCCGTTTACAGAATCGATCCAAAGTCCAGAAAAGTGAACAAAGTCACCGACGAGATCTTCAAGCCAAATGGGCTTTGCTTTAGTCCTGATTATGCCAAGCTTTACGTGGCCGACACGGGTGCTTCACATTACCCCGATGCGCCCAGAGAAATCAAGGTATGGAACATAACGGCCAAGAATACCCTGACGGGAGGGAAAACCTTTGCATCGATGAAACTTGAGTCGGAAGGGAAAGTTCTTGAGGGGGGAGCGGACGGAATCCGTTGCGACAAAGACGGAAATCTTTGGTCAAGCGCCGGATGGGCCGGTCATGGCTTTGACGGAGTCCATGTTTTCGAGCCAGAGGAAGGAAAGCGAATCGGTCAAATTCTATTACCCGAAATTTGCTCCAATCTTTGTTTTGGCGGGGTCAAGAGAAACCGTTTGTTCATGACCGCAAGTCAATCCGTTTATTCCCTGTATGTCGAAACTCAGGGAGCCCACCACTGTTAAAACTAGCGTTGTTCGGCAAAGCTCAGCGTGCCTTCTTTTTCTATTACACGGTAGTAGCAACCCGATCTGGCAACCCCATCCTTGTCCTTTGTATGGCAGGCCCCCTGCCCTTTCGGTCGCACCCGGTAAAGGACTGAGTTTTGCTCGCAGTTCACTCGAGCCTCTACGATTTCAAGATAATCTCCCGAGGTTTTTCCCTTGATCCAAAGCTCGTTTCTACTCGTGCTCCAAAAGGTCGCCATCTTTTCTTGCAAGGCAGTCTTCAAGGCCAGTTCATTCGCGTAACCGACGATTAGCACCTCCCCCGTATCATGGTCCTGAGCGACGGCTGGAATCAAGTCCTCTCCGCAATTGGAAACTTTCGCCAATTTTTTGAAATCGATTTGAAGGGTTTTGCCTTCCTCTAACTCGTGATGATTCATACCCGTCCTTTTTGATGAAAATTCCGACTAAAGTCGAATGGTATCGGTGCCTTTGGGTTTAATTCGAGAGTCTGTTCAGGAACGATAGCACGGTGGCTTTCATCTTGGGCAATGCGATCCTAGCTGCCTGCTCGACGTCTTCGTGCTTCAACTTTTCAGTGGAAATACCCGCCGCTTTGTTGCTGATGCAAGAAAGGGCGCAAACTCGCAAGCCCAGAGCATGGCCCAAGGTTGCTTCCGGTACGGTAGACATACCCACCGCGTCCGCACCTAAAATGCCAAAAGCCCGAATCTCCGCCGGTGTTTCGAAGGCAGGTCCGGAAAGGGCAACATATATGCCTTCGTGAATTCGAGCGTCGTTTTCCTTTCCTGCTTGGAGAAGTTGACTGCGAAGCCGCGAATCGTAGACCTCCGTCTGATCCGGAAATCTCGGCATATCTTCGTTTGAAAGAGGGCCTACCAGCGGATTTCCTCCCATGAAATTCATGTGGTCGGAAAGAACCATCATGTCCCCAACCTCAAAGGACGACCGGATGCCTCCGGCTGCATTGGTAAGGAGCAAGTTTTTGACTCCCAATTTGTGGGCCAGCAGTATCGGAAAGCGAATGGGTCCCCAACCATCACCCTCGTACAAGTGTCTGCGTCCCTGGAAAATCAAGGTGTGTCCGTTTCCAATTTTGCCAAAATGCAATTGCCCGTTGTGACCGGCAATGGTTGTGGCGCTCAATCCGGGAATTTGGTCATAAGGCAAGCTTTGTGAGTCAGGCAAATCATCGGCCAGAGGCCCCCAACCCGATCCACATATCATGCAGGTGTCGGGAATGACTTCTCCCCAATTATCTCGCAGGTATGCCGAGGCTTCCTCTAGCGATTGATCCGTTTGAGAAAGTTCTTGCATCGACCTACCCGTACTGAAGAGTCAGGTCGTCCCGCTCGATGGTAAGATGATTGCCCCCGTCGTCCTTTTGGCTCTCTTCGGTTCTTCCCACCACTTGGGCATCAATTCCGAACTCTCGGGACAGTTCGATTACTCTGGACGCGGCTTCGGGTAAACAGAAAACTTCAAGCCGGTGACCCATGTTATAGACTTGATGCATCTCTTCGTCACTGGTTCCCGATACACCTTGGATTTCCTTGAACAAAGCCGGAATGGGAAAAAGGTTGTCTTTGACATGATGAACGCGGGTGCCAAAACGCAAGCACTTGGTCTGTCCCCCTCCGGAACAGTGTACGAGGCCGAGAAGGTTTTGATCGAGCTCTTCGACGATTCGTTTGACCACGGGTAGGTAGGTTCGCGTCGGACTGAGCAACGCTTCGCCAACCGTCAGATTTGATTCCGGCAGTCGGTCCGTCATTCGGTGTGGTCCACAATAAACATACTGCAGGTCGGTTTGCGGATCGAAGGTTTCGGGGTAATGCTCCCGGTAATGGGAGGAAAGGAGTTCGTGCCTGGCACTCGTCAAACCGTTGCTGCCTATACCACTGTTTTCAAAGGTTTCATAGGTCGATTGCCCGCAGGAGGAAAGTCCCACAACACTCAACCCCGGGCGTATGCGGGCGTTGTCGACGATTTTATCTCTTGGACAGACCGCAACGGCGCAGGAGTCGACTGCTACGGTTCCCGTGAGGTCGCCTACGTCGGCGGTTTCCCCTCCTCCGCTTTTTACGTTGATTCCATTTTCAGCCAAAGTTTGCAGGAAGGCCTCCGTTCCTTCGATCAAAGCGGCCAAGGCTTCTCCGGGGAAGTTGCGGGCATTCCGGTTGACTGTACTGGACAGGACGACTTGATCCCAAATACCAACGCACGCAAGGTCGTCGAGGTTCATTACTATGCTGTCCTGAGCGATACCTCGAAAAACGTTGGCGTCTCCTGTTTCACGGTACCATAGGTACCCAAGAATGGATTTCGTCCCTGCTCCGTCCGAGTGGATCACGTTGCATAGCTCCTTGTCGTTGGTCAGAAGATCTTCAGTGACTTTGCAAAAGGCACCGGGGAACAAGCCCCCGTCCAATTTGTCGACGACTTTGTGAACGTCGCCTTTGTCGGATGAAACGCCCCGTTGATTGTATCGGCTTTGTGAGAGGTTAGCTGGCATAGGAAATATCTTGCTTGATTGTCCGTTCATACGGAAGCACTTTCATTGTTCCAAGACAAATGTCGCAGCAAACCATGGGAAAAGTCCAAACATATCGTGATCTCGCCTCTTTTTTTCGTAATGCCTCTGGTTTTCTTTTGGGTGCGGAATTTGAAAATAATCTCTTTTGGGAAGTAATGCAAAAATTGCAGGAGAGTGGTAAATCAGCATGGTCGGGTAATGTTTTCCACAAAGGGGAGATATCCTTAAGCAGTTTGATTCTCCCTTCGGGATACCTTTTGCTCTCGAAAGGAAACAAGGACGCCCTGATTCGTTTGGCCCATTACGGAAAATCAAAAAAATGGAAAATTCAAGGAGTAACCGGTCCTGAAAAATCCGTGCTGTCTTTTGCTTCCGTATGGCTGGAGGGAGTCAAGAAAGCACCACTGGATAAAAAGGAATTTATGATTTATTCGACTTCCTGCTTTTCTTTCCTCAAGGGACGGAAACCTACCCTCTTGAACGTCGTGGAGCCGAGCAGTTGGCCTAGAGCCCAAGCGTGGACTACCTTGTATGCTAATGAAGCCGACCCTCCTCTGGAAAGCAGTACGCTCGTTTCGATGACGCGGAGTATGATGCTCAAAGGCAATTTGTTTCTTTTGCGCAAAGAAGGTGTAGGAGCATGCGCTATGGGAGGATTTGGTCGTGCCACCCCTCGTAGCTTTGTCATCAACGAAGTGTTTGTCCCGAAAGAATTAAGAGGAAGAGGATACGGGAAAGAATTAATCTCAGGCTTGGTTGGGCAGGCCGCGGCAAAGGGAAAAACGGACTGTATCTTGTTCAGTGACTACAGTGGACCTAATAATTTGTATGACCGACTCGGTTTTAAAAAAATCGTGAAATTCTGCGAACAATCTTTTTGAACGGGCTTAGGTCAAATGACTTTGAGGTTTTTAGTTCCATCCTTGAGGGTGGCTTCGACCGTAGATCCAGCCTTAAGTGCCTTGGCTTTCTCGATAATGTTACCTTCCTTGTCCTTGAAATAGGCAAAGCCTTTGTTGAGGGAGGCCTTCAAGCTGTTTCCTTCCAATCTTCTCTCAAGGCCTTCGAGCACATACGCGCCGTGCTCAAAAAAATTTTCAATGTTTCTGTTCATTCTTGAATCGAGATCGTCCAGAAATTGATGCTGCATATCGATTCTTGAAGAAGGCGAACAATTTTTTAATTTGGCCTCATTGAGTTCAATTCGATCAAAGGCCATGGATAGGAAACCTTCCGGGATTCCCCGGAGCCGAACGCCTAATTCTTCAATTCTTTTGACTAAACTGACATGTTGGGAGCTAATCCATTCGGCCGCGGCTGAAGGGGTTTCCGCGCGAAAATCAGATCCGAAATCAGTGAGGACGAAATCCGTTTGATGCCCTACGGCGGAAATGGTGGGTATTGGGCAGTTAGCGACCTGTCTGACCAAGGTTTCATCGTTGAAGGCCCAAAGGTCCTCAATGGAGCCTCCCCCTCTGCCAAGCACGATGAGGTCAATGCCTGGAAAAGCAACCGCTTGGCTCAGGGCCTCAATCAAACCAGCTGGAGCATCCTTGCCTTGGACCGGAGAACTGAAGAGAAAAACCGACCCCACCCATTCCCTGCGTTTCAAAATACTAAGGAAATCCTGAAGGGCGGCCCCACTGGCCGAGGTTATGATTGCTATGTTTTGGGCCAAAGAAGGGAGAGTTTTCTTACGTGATTCCTCAAAGAGGCCCTCTTTCAGTAGCTTTTCCTTGAGCCTTTCGAAGTGCAAACGCATACTGCCCATACCGTCCTGCATCATATGGCGGACTCTCAGTTGATACTCGCCGCGTGGTTCATACAAGGTCAACTCTCCATAAGCCAAACACTCCTCCCCTTCTTGCGGAGAGTATCCAAGAGAACTTGCATCACCCCTGAATAGGACGGCCTTCAATTGGCAATGACTGTCCTTGAGGACAAAGTATCGGTGGCCGCTCGGGTGGGCTCTGAGGTTCGAAATCTCACCTCTTACCCAAAGGACCGGAAATTTCGTTTCTAAAATCCTTTTGATTTCTCTGGTGATTTCCGACACCCCCCAGATTTCGGAATGATCCTCGTGTTGTTCGAATAAGTCAGTTTGCACGATTTTGTTTCCCAAGAATGATTCGCCCAAGCAAGGTCATTGCGAGTACAAGACCGATTCCACCCAAAACATAGGCCCATCTTTGAGCTGATTCTTCGATCTTTTCGCCCCCGAATACCCCCGCGAAGATAAGCACGTAACCGCATGAGGTAATGGAAAGAATCGGAAGAGAAACCAAAAGGTAAGAACGAAAGGGTAATTTGAGGACTCCAAGAATATAATTTGTAAAAATAAAGGGGACGCCTGGAGTAAGTCGAAGGATAAGAGCCCATTGAGCAAGATTCGCTGGTGGCTTTTCGGGCAGTTGATGTTTTGTCTTGGACAGAAGCCATTTTACTAGTGAATTTCCTGGCTTTCTTGCGAACCAATAGGTCAGACCAAGGTTGACTGCAATAGCGAGGACGGAGTATAGGCAAGCCATCCAAGGGCTATGTGTGCCACCCCACTTCCCGGCTAAGATGAGAAGTGGGGAAACGGGAAGGATAAAGGCGGGCAGAATCGCGATGGCCAAGAAAAGCCAAAAACCATTGGCTAGCACGATATTTTCAAAATCATACCAAAGATGGGTCAGCATTTTCTTCCCTTCCTCACCAAATATACCGAGGAAGGAATACCAAAGAAAAAGAATGACTCCGAACAGGGAAAGAACCAACAGACCGACGTATAGTAACTTTTTGCCGGTTATCTCCACGGTTATAGGGGGCAATCAGGCTGGAAGTTACTTTGCAGGAGGAACCGTGGAAGAGGGCTCGGATTTGTTGGAATCTGTTTCGGAACTCGAGGCGGTTGCGGGTGGGGAAGACGGTTCGGGCTTTGTGGCTTGGGAAGGTTCGCTGTCTTTGGCGACCCACGAATTGTAAATGGGGATGGACAAGAAAGCGAGTACCCCAATGATCGAAATCAAGATGACTAGTTCAAATTTTCCAAATCCAGTGTTTCTCGAGGCTTTCAATTTTATGATGCTTTGATTGTTTTGATTTAATTGATTAGATATCGAAAGAAATGCTTTATTTCCCAAAAAGCCAAAACATGAGTCCGGGAAGCAAGATCCCCACAAAGGCTACGATGCCAATGATCATCTGGGCTCGGAATGCTTTTTTTTGGTTTTCGGGAGTAAGAGGAGAAGGAGGGTTGCCCCATTCTTCGTCGTTTGAGTCTTGCTCTTTGAAATCCTTTTCCATCTATGAATGAGTCCTAAACGAACCCTTTGCCAAAATCAAAGAAATTAAGGAATAATACGTCCCGTTATGAATTTTGAACAAGTAACGATTGTGGGCCCCGGATTATTGGGGGCTTCCTTGGCTATGGCGCTGCGTAATCGAGATGCCTGCCGGCGAATTGTAGTTTGGGCCAGAAATCCAGAGCGAGTTGCGGAATGCTCCGGTTTGGATTGGTGTGATCATGCGGACCACAACTTGGAAAAGGCCGTTTCGGGTAGCGATATAATCGTCCTTTGCACCTCGGTGGAGAGCATAGCCGCTTTGATACCGGAAGTTATTTCGCTTTCAGCTGAGGGATCGTTGTTGACGGACGTTGGGAGCGTTAAAAAGAAAATTTGCCAAGTGGGCGAAGAACAGGGCGGGAAGGGAAAGGGGACTTTCATTGGCTCGCACCCCATGGCTGGTTCTGAGAAATCAGGAATGAGCCATGCTCGACCGGACCTTTTCGAGGGGAAGCCGTGTATCGTGACGTCACCAATAAACGTTCCCGATTCACTCCATCGCTCACTTCATGATTTTTGGGAAAGAGTCGGAATGAAGGTTCATGATATGAGTGCGGAGGAGCATGACCGCTGTGTCGCTCACGTGAGTCACCTTCCGCACCTGCTTTCCTCAAGTTTGGCCCATTGCCTAGATGAAATAAACGTCGATTGGCGGTCATTGTCTGGACAAGGCTTGAGGGATACGACACGAATCGCGGAAGGCAATTCAGACCTATGGGAACAGATTCTTCTGTCCAACAAGTCGAATGTTCTGGCCGCTCTTGCAGAATTGGAGAGCTCGATTTCATTGGCTAAAAACTATTTGGCCAACGAACAAGGAAGCGAGTTGCGGGAGTTTTTGGAAACGGGAGTTCATTTCAGGAAAAGCTTGAATGCTGCGGAAGAATGACTGACTCGTTGATGGTAGAGCCGTTTGGCAAGGAATGCAGTGGATCGGTACGGGTTCCGGGATCCAAGAGCATTTCCAACCGAGCCTTGATTCTTTCAGCTTTGTCGGGTGGTGAAACCATCCTCAAGGGACTACTTCGGAGCGAAGACGTCAACCTGATGATCGAAGCCCTTCTTAAGCTGGGTTTGAAGGTGGCAGAGTATGAAAATGACACGACCTTGAAAGTAAAGGGTTGCAAAGGGATTCTTCCGGTAAACCGGGAAAAAATATTCGTCGGCAACGCCGGTACGATCGCAAGGTTCCTGACGGCTTTGCTAGCAGCTCAACAGGATGGCCATTATGAACTCGATGGAACGGAGGCTATGAGGGAAAGGCCTATGGGTGAGCTGTTGACCTTTCTAAGAAACAATGGAGCAAACTTTATTTTTAAAAGAAATGAAGGATGCTTTCCATTCGTTATGGAGACGCAGGGGTTGTCAGGTGCTTTAAGAAAAATTGATGCGACTCAAAGCAGTCAGGTTCTATCCGCCATTCTGATGATCGCTCCTTTTCTCGACCATGACTTCGATTTGTCGTTTGTGGGAGGTACGGTTTCGGTACCGTTTGTGAATATTACGCTCGAGATGATGAAAACCTTTTGCGGATCAAACGAGTTCTCCTCTAGTTTTTCTTCGGATACGGTCAGTGTGAGATGTAGGGGCTATCGAAAAGATAATTTTACTTTCGAGGTGGAGCCGGATGCAACGGCTGCGAGCTATTTCCTGACTTTGCCACTGGTGGTAAAAGGACAGTGTTTTCTGCGAGGAGTACATAAAGAAATGCTTCAAGGCGATGCGGCATATGCGGATGTACTTAAAGCAGTTGGGGTAGAGATAAATGAAAAAGAGGATGGCACTCTGGCCAAATACTCAACTTCACCAATTGGTGGAGAATTTAATTTCAATGATATATCGGATACTTTTCTCAGTTTGGCCGCTGTTAGCCCTCTGCTTACATCGCCTTTGACGATCAGTGGTATTGCCCATACTCGAAAACAAGAAACGGATCGAGTTTCCGCCATGGCAAGTGAACTGAGAAAACTGGGGCAGACGGTGGAAGAAAATCAAGATTCATTACGGATTACGCCAAATTTAAATAAATTAAGGTCACTCGCCGCCGAGGGTTTGGAAATCGAGACCTACAAAGACCATCGGTTTGCCATGAGTTTTGGAATTTTGGGCTCACATGATTTGATTGGGAACGGAGCTTCATGGTTGGAAATCAAAGACCCCAATTGTTGTGCCAAGACCTTTCCTTCCTTTTTCAAGCAATTGAAGGAATTGCGTAGAAATTCTTATGAGTAAAGATCAATTCATAATGATTGCTTTGGACGGTGGCGCCGGTACAGGCAAGTCTACTACTGCTCATTTTTTGTCCAAGGCTCTCAATTTGCTACACGTGGATACGGGTTCTCACTACCGTGCAGTTACCCGATCATTTATAAATTCCGGCATAAAACCCGCCGAAGTCAATCAGTATTTAATTAAAAACAAATTCTGTTTAAGCAGTGAAATCAAGGAAAGGAAATCCCATCTTTTAGTTGACCAAAAAAGCTTTGAAAAGTCGGAATTACGTAGCAGTGAAATCAACGCTAAAGTTTCAGATTTTTCTTCTCTTGAATCTGTTCGAAGTTTACTGTTCGATTATCAACGGTCGCAAGTCGAATTTGCAAAAATAAATAAATTCAACGGTATTGTTATGGAGGGCAGGGATATAGGAACCATTATCTTGCCTGATGCTCATCTTAAGATTTTCCTGGAAGCTGATGCTTCTGTTCGATCGACTAGAAGAAACAAAGATGGTGAAAGTGACCAAATAGTAAATCGCGACGAAAAAGATTCTTCTCGCAAAATAGCT
>JAURNO010000164.1 GCA_030830145.1 Verrucomicrobiota bacterium | reverse complement strand
TCCAATATCGAATGGGATTCACCGGTCGAAACATTGAAGACCCCACTTGGCGCCTCTTCCTGCATGACGATTTCCATGATGGAAACAAAATCCTCCATATCGAGAAAATCCCTTCGGGTATCACTGCAAAAACATGATTTTCCTGCCTTCAGCCTCTGATAAAAAGTCGGGATGGGTCCAATCGCCAAACGCGGACCGGTTACGTTTGCCAAGCGCAGGGAAATAACCGGCAAACCCGAATTGATCAAATATCGCTCTCCCGCAGTCTTGGATATGCCGTAGCTTGTGAAAGGCCGCTCCGGATGATCAGAAGAGATGGGAATCCGTTCCGGTCTGCCGTAACAGAGGGCTGTCTGGAAATTGATTATTCTGCGTACCCCGACTTTGGCGGCTGCCTTGGCCACGTGAATCGAGCCAATCACGTTGGTCGCGGAATCTTCTTCCCAATCACCGGGATCTTTGTACGCGGCGGCCGAATGAATCACCACTTCGGGCCCAAACTCATCAAAGCAACGGTCAACCAAATCCGCGTCGGACACGCTTCCTTCTTCAACTGACAAGCCGTCCACGGGAGGCACGACTTCCTTTTTCCCAGTGGCGAAGTTGTCAATGACGAGAATTTCGCAACCCTTGGGCAACAAGTTTTCAATCAAATTCGAGCCGAGGCATCCGGCTCCTCCAGTTATCAATACACGCATGGCATCAAGTTAGTTTTTTTGTGAAAATGCATCAAGTTAGGTTTTTTGTGAAAAGACGAGCAACTCCAACGGTTGGTGCAAGAGTCTCAGAGGGCGAAGGGGAAGGGCACGGGACTTGCGGTTGAAATCGTGCCATTCCCGTCCGTAAAAGCCACAAAGATTAAAAGCCTTGCCTAGAACCCTTCCGGGAATCATGGGCTTCAGCCGGTAGGACTGATAGCCGAAGCAATAGGTTTTGAGAGGCTTAAGGCCTGCCTCAGTAAGCTGTCTTCGGAGGGAAGGGCCGTCAAAAAAACGCATATGAGCGAACTCGTACTTCTGGCCATTGTAAATACTGTACTGTCCTAGGGCTTCCTTAAAGGGTACACGGCAGGCAAAACGCCCCCCGGGCTTAAGCGAGCGAGCGATTCGAACGAGGGCGTTGCCCAAGTTCAGAACATGTTCGAGAATATCGGTCGCCACTACCCAATCGAAGCATTCTCGGAAAGGCATGAACTCCACATTGCCGACCGCAGTGTTAAAGGAGGTAGAAGGGCTTGCGGAGTCTTCGTAGATTTTACGTGAATTTAGAACATATTTCTCTGCAATATCCAGAGCAAGGAGACTCTTTGGACCTTGCCGAAGAAATTCCCTTTGCAGAAAACCACGTCCCACTCCAAGTTCCGCAACTTCAAGGCCCGCGACCGAACCCATTTTGGAATGTGTTTCAAGGGCCAGATCTCGTTGGTATTCCTCCGCATAGATGGCTGAGGAAAGGTCGTCCTCGGCCAAGCACTCGTAGGCTCCTTCGTAAGATTCGTAGATTCCATTCTGCTCCTCTTTACTAAAGAAACGGAGGTTTCCCTCCGCCGTCGACTCAACCACAAAACCGCTTTCCGGACAGGTTCCATGCCCGTCCGAAAACTCGGTTTGATTGAAGGGGCACTCGATTTTCATCATCTAGATTGGAATGCGGTAAGCTACTTGCTGTGCTTCAAATGGGTATATCCACCGGCGGCTCCAAATTCGCGGAAGTACTCCACGCCAGCACGAGCAGTGTCCACAAGAGACGTAAATTCCATCTGCCCGAAATCCTCAACGGTTCGGGAAGGATCCAGAAGGATGGATGGAGCGTCATCGGGTCCCAATTCGCGAATTTCGGGTTCGGGATATTCGGCTAAGTCCATAGCCTCAACCACGGCATCATACAATTCCTTGATCGCAACATCCTTGCCAGAGGAAAAATGATAGGCTCCGGAACCCGTTCCGTCGATCGCACGCAAAACAGCCCGACACAGGTCCCCGACAAAAACGAAATCTCGTCGGGCCATGGTCACGAAGCATTTTTTCCCATCGCTCAATCTTTGATAAAAAATTGGCAACGGTCCCGAGACATTGCGGGGACCAATCACATTGGCTAATCTAAAGGTCACGTAGTCCAATCCCGATATCTCTATGTAGTCCTCGGATGCGGTTTTTGAGATAGCGTAGGAAGAATTGGCTGGAAACTTTGGGTGATTGAGGGTGATTGGTTGCTCGAGAGGTTGGACACCATAGCAAAGGGCAGTCTGAAAATAAATGAAACGCGAAACATTGTTTTCCAAGGAAGCACGCACCAAATTGGCTCCGCCGACGCAATTCGTTAGGGTATCGCTGTACCAGTCATCGGGATCCTTGTAGGAGGCAGCGGTGTGAACAATGGCATCAGGCTTGAATTCCGCAGTCAACTTGTCCACCAATTCCTTGTCGGCAATGCTTCCTTCCACGAAAGTCAGACCGGCATGAGATTCCGGAAGGTGAATCCGCCTGCCAGTGGCAAAATTATCAATAGCAAGAACTTCATCTCCGCGTTCCAAAAGCATTTCCGTTGTGCGGGAACCGATTTGCCCGCATCCTCCTGAGACTAATATTTTCATTATGATTCTTGTTGTTTTAAAAAAGTAAAGCAGGAGTTGATTCCCGCGACATTACCCTTATGCAATGGAAACCCGCGGGCGTCAAAGGTTAGATTGGAAATAAAATCCCTGTGTTCGCTTGGATATCTTTGATCAGAGATGGCATCGAATCGATGTTCCATGCATCCCAACTCGTGAAGCGACATGGCGTTTCCGATATGGGAACCCGTAAAGCCGGCTTTCGAAAGAACTTCTATGAACTCACTTTTCTCGTAACACTTGGCAATCGGACATTCCTTGCCGTCGGTCGTCAGCCTGAATGCTTC
>JAURNO010000163.1 GCA_030830145.1 Verrucomicrobiota bacterium | reverse complement strand
CAAAATATCTTTTTGGGTCCCAAAGAAGCGATTTCGATCCAAGATGGGTTGCGCTCGGATATTGCCATGTGCCTCGACGAATGCCCCGCTGCCGAGGCTTCCCGCGAGGAAGTTCAGGCAGCAGTCAAGCGAACTACGCTCTGGGCCGAACGCTGCATGAGTGCCTGGAAGGAGGCAAAAGCGGATGTGGATGGAAGGAAACTTTTTGGGATTGTTCAAGGGGGACGATTCAAGGACCTGCGAGCAAAATCCGCGGAAGAATTGGCAAGTTTGGAATTTCCCGGATATGCCGTGGGGGGAGTAAGCGTTGGTGAAACGGAGGAAGAAATGCTGGAGCAAGTCGAATGGACGGTGGGCTCTTTGCCGGCGGACAAACCTCGTTACGTAATGGGAGTGGGAACTCCCCCTCAACTCCTAAAGATGATCGGTCTGGGGGCTGATATGTTCGACTGCGTGATGCCTAGTCGGGCGGCACGCCATGGAACGGCTTTCACACGTTCGGGGATTTTGAATCTTCGGAACGCTCGTTTCCGCAATGATTTTTCACCCTTGGATGAGAATACCGATTGTTACGTTTCGAAAGAATTTACGAAATCTTATATTCGGCATTTGTTCATGTCCAAGGAATCTTTGGGAGGGGTTTTGTTGACGCTCCACAACCTGAGGTTCTATGTCCAATTGATGGAAGAAGCTCGTAGGGAAATAGAACAGGGTACGTTTGACCGTTGGTCCGAATCGTGGATCATGGAATACGAATCCGATTTTTCCGCTCGATGATTCCGCCCCCAAAAAAAGCCGAGCGAAGAGCTCGGCTTTTTTTTGAGGGAAAAATATTGGAGCGACTTCTTACTTCGAGCCTTTGGGTGCTTTGAGCTCGGCATCCTTTGGACCTGCGTCCTTGGGGGCCGTGCCTTTCCATTCGCAAACATAACCTTTTACTTTTCCGGAAAAGTCGGTCGTGTCCGCCCATTTTCCGTTTTTGCCGTTCAGGATAAGGAAATTAAACCCTGGAGAAGCCGAAGGTTGCTTGGCATCCCAATTTTTAAATTTAAATGCTTCGCCGTTGTCCCAAGTCCATTTGCCTTCCTCAAACTCATCAGTTCCGCCAAGCCAAACCAAGTGGTCTTTGGCAAGTCGGCGTACAAATTCGTTTTCCTGCTCGGTTGAGATAACTACGAGTTGTCCTCCGATGTCATCGCAGGCAAACTTGGCTTCCCACCAAGTGCTGTTTGTGTCGAGGAAAGCCTTGTAGTGATTTCCACGAAAAGCGACGGCGTCTTTGGCCGGTTCGACCTTGTCGGCGAAAGCCGCGTTCGTGAAAAGGATTGCGAGAAAAGACGAGAGTATGAGATAGAATTTATTCATATGTAGTTCTAACTAATAGAAGAAAGGATCCCTTTCGCAACAATTTTTCTTTTTCTTACCTTGATTTCTTTGGGGAGGTTATATGGGCTTTCTCTTGACTAGGGATTGGTATTCGGGCAGGTTAGATTGTCTTGTCGGATACCCGGCAAGCTAGGTCGGGCCGTAGCGCAGTCTGGTAGCGCACTACGCTGGGGGTGTAGGGGTCGTGAGTTCAAATCTCACCGGCCCGACCATTTTTTTCTCCACCACTTCCTCCATTCAACAGGCGATTATGAATAAGACATTTACCGTAGGATGGCTCGGGACGGGTGTCATGGGGCTTTCCATGGCCAATCACTTGTTGCGTGAGGGGCTGTCCTTGACTCTATACACGAGAACCCGTTCGAAGGCTGACCCCCTGCTCGCGAAAGGAGCCCACTGGGCCGACTCACCTTCAGAGTTAGCTCAAAGCTCTGATTTCGTATTCAGCATGCTAGGGTATCCTCATGACGTGGAGGAAATTTATTGCGGAGAAAACGGTGTACTTGCCGGTTGCCGTCCCGATTCGGTCTTGGTCGACATGACGACCTCGAGTCCGAGTCTTGCCGTTCGGATTTCGGAAATGGCCGTTGAGCGTAGCTGCCATCTTCTGGATGCTCCCGTCAGCGGTGGAGACATTGGAGCTAAAAACGGCACTTTGGCGATCATGTGTGGAGGAGAAAAAGAAACCTTCGAAAGAGCCCTCCCTTTTCTAAGTGCAATGGGAGACAAGATCGAACTGTTTGGCTCTTCCGGTTCCGGGCAACGGGTCAAAATGGCCAATCAAATCCTTATCGCGTCCACTATGGTTGGCACGGTCGAATCTTTATTGTACGCGGAGAGAGCGAAGTTGGATCCGAGCCGGGTTATAGGCCTGATCGGTCAAGGTGCTGCAGGTTGCTGGTCCATCAATCAACTCGGACCGAGGATGGTCGAATCCGATTGGGAACCGGGGTTCTTCGTCAAGCATTTCGTCAAAGACATGGGGATTGCCTTGGAGGATTCAAAACAAATGGGCTTGGAACTCAAAGGGCTTGCTCTTGCCTCCGAGTTTTACGAACGGGTTGAAAAAGAGGGGTTTTCGGAGAAAGGAACCCAAGTTCTTCTCAAAGTTCTCCGGAAGATGAATGAATCATGATTGGATTCTTGTGAAAAGAGTGTTTCCAAATTCTTTGGAATCAGTAAGATAATCCTTTTTCAATTTAACATGGTCAATTTAGTTACGGGCGGAGCCGGTTTTTTAGGCAGTCATTTATGTGACCGCCTTCTTGAGCGCGGGCAGGAGGTTATCTGTTTGGATAACTTTTTCACGGGCCGCAGGAGCAATGTCGTCCATCTTTTGGGGAACCCGAAATTCGAACTGATTCGTCACGACGTAGTCGATCCTTTCAAGTTGGAAGTCGATCGCATTTACAATTTGGCTT
>JAURNO010000162.1 GCA_030830145.1 Verrucomicrobiota bacterium | reverse complement strand
TCCCGCATGAACCCGAACAGCCGTTTCCACTTGTCTTTCAATTTGGGTTATCCGAACAAATACGATCAGGCATGGGGCAGGACGGGAAGTGCCCTGATGATTCACGGTAATCAAGTCTCAATCGGTTGTTTTGCTATGACGGATGCGAAGGTCGAAGAAATCTATTCTTTGAGCGATGGGGCTTTGCGCAACGGGCAAAAGTTTTTTCGGGTGCATATTTTCCCCTTCCGCATGACGGAGCGCAGAATGGATGAAGCCCGATCAAGTCAATGGTATTCCTTCTGGGAAAACCTGAAGGAAGGGTATGACTTTTTCGAGAAGACCGGGAGTCCGCCCAACGTGCTGGTGCAGGAACGGAAATACGCCTTTGAGAAAATTCCGCCGGACGAGTAATGCCGGTTGACTATTCCGACGGGACCCGGTTGATCGTCAAATAGGCCATGTCTTCGAAAGGTTCACCATCTGTGGCTTCCAGGTTCAGCTCGATTTTCATTTGGTTGACCGGTTTGATTGCATCGATTGAAAGATGAACGGTTTTTCCGTCGGGGGCTAGCGTGACTTTTTCGATCTTGATTTTTTCACGCCCCGTATTGTCGGTTCCCGGCAGGTACTCACGCGAGCCGTATCCTCTCGACCACTTGTAATCCCATTGCTCGAGAGCATACTTGTTCGGATCGATGGCCGACTTTTTGTCGAGCTTGAAGTTGAAGGCCAACTCGATTCCATTTTTCTTCACTTGGACGTCGTTGAGAAGGCGGGCAGGCTCACCCGTGTAGCGGAAGCGATGAACGTGTCCCTGAGAGAGCCCCTTGCGCCCGCCTCCGTTCCATCCATTGAGCCCAACTGCATACACTTGCCCGTCCTTCGGGTTGACCCGGGCCCGTTGAATTCCAGTGAGGGCATCGATTTTGAGTTTCACGATGGCGGCCTGGCTTTGACCTTTGATTTCCTGAAGCATCATGTAATAGAGCCAACCCTTTCCGAAGCTCGTATGAAGGAGTTTGCCCGACAAGGGGCCCCACCTCGGATCCTCGACCCATAATTGTCCTCCCGATGAATTGTCGAAGGACTGAGGCATCCAAATGAGGGGTTGGTCGAAGGTTTTGGGTGGAATCACTTTTGAGTGATCGATTCGCCCTCCATCCGGTGCCCAAAGAGCTCCTCGGCTATGGGTTTGGACGTACCCGTAAAACCCGCCGGGTTCACATAGGCTTACTTTGGATGCGGGCATCCAACTGCCTTGATTGTCACTTACGGTCACCCGTCCGTCCGGCATGATACCCATTCCGTTCGGGGTGCGGAAACCCGTGCAGTGAACTTCTCTCTTGCCGTCGGGTGAAACCTTGATCACCGATCCCGGTAACGCATAGGAGGTGTATTGGCCGGATTTTGCGTAATACAGGTTTCCTTCCTTGTCGCGCTGCAGGTCGAAATTGAAGGCGTGGAAAAAAGTCGAGACGTCGTCGTCGGCGCTGAAGCTTTCATAAAAGTCCGCTTCGTCGTCTCCATTGAGATCGTGCAAGCGCACGAGTCGGTCCTTGCAGGTGACATAGATCTTGTCGTCGATCACCTGCAAGCCGAATGGTTCGTACATCCCGGCGGCAAAGCGTTTCCATTTGATTTCTTCCAGCTTGTCGTCGATCCCCGATACGATCCAGACATCACCGCCATGCGTGCAAACTGCCATTCTGCCGTCCGGGAAAAAGGCGAGGGCGGAGGTTCGAAGCCAAGTTTTTTCCGAGGGAATCTTGGGCAATGTCAGGGTGTCCAAAACATAGGGTTTCTTTTCCGTTGAAACCTTTCCCTTCGTCGTCAGGGTCTCGGGCCAATGTGCGGGTCCACCCTTTGTCTTGGTTTTGAGGTTCGGGATGGTCTTTGTTTTTTGCAGGTGAGTCAGGTAACTGGCGAAGGCCAGCAGCTCACCTTCTCCTGTTCCCGAGAAGCGGATGACCTGAAGGGTTTGGCTCTTTCGTGAAGCGGGAATGGTTAAGGTGGTCGCGTTTTCTTTACTCAAATTTAGGCGCAAGTCGTTGGTTCCACCTTGGACGAATACTGCGGTAAACCGACCGATTGCTCCCTCATCTTTGACCATGTTGACGGCAATCCCTTCGTTCGATGCTTGAACGAGTTTCGCCTCCTTTGCCTGCGAGGGAAGGTAGCCTTGAACGACCTTGTCCTTCTCCAGTTTTGCAACTTGGAGCATGAGGTCTTGTTTGCCGGATTCGATCCGCAGGGTTTGAACGATCGCTCCGAATCCTTTGGGCTTGGAGGGCATTTCGAGAATTTCCCGTCCATTGATCGAATAGGAAAGGATGACCTGATTTTCGAAAAGGTAATGTCCGTTGTAATTCATCCATTGAACGGGCATGGGTCCACGGGGGAGAAGATCATCGGTCGGGTAATCGAAAGTTCCTTGGTGGGCCCATTTCCAATGGGACAGACCAACGATTCTGACTCCGTCGATCATGGGGACGCCTTCTCCTCGCTCTCGGTAGTGTTGGGTGGACGCGAGGTCGAGAAACCCATCGTTCCAAAGATCCGCCAAATCCATGCTGTGCAAGTCATAGCTGATGGTATGTTTGTCGCCGAGTTTTACGGTCAGCACGCTGGGGACGTTTCTGCCCAACTGGGAGGCGAGGGCAGGTCCGAAATCACGGTCCGGTCTCTTTTTCTTTGGAGCAGGGGCAACCGTGACCTTGGGCAAACCTTCCAAATAGTTCTGGGTGATGGGTTTGTATCCAGGATAGGTCGGCTTCATGAATTTTTCCCTGAGGTAATGAATGACGTCGTATCGTTCTTCGGGGCTCATCCATGTTTGCGGTCCCATCAATCCATTGCCCTTGGTTAGGGTCACGAACATTGAGTAAGGATCATCCCCGAACTTGAGAGGGCCTTTCCCAAAAGCGGGTGCAACCGGAAGGGCAGGTGTTAGGCCGTCGGTCCCGTGACAGTTGGCGCAGAGGTTCTCGTAGGTCGATTTTCCTCGGGCATAGCTTTCTTTGTCCAGAGACTGTAAAATGCCAGCGTGGTCTACGGAATTCGGCTCGTTTTGAAGAGAGTTTTTTTGGCCGTGCAGGGAAAGAAATAAAGGCAAAAAAGAGAGAGAGGCAAAGATGGGATTCATTGGCATCCTGAGCATTCTTCTATGCCGAGAAAGCGAAGTCAAGGCTCAGGCTTGAGATGCTCCGCTATTGTCCGGTCGAGCCCTTGGGGAAAACATGGGTGAGGGGAGTGGCCAATTCGAGTTCGTGTTTTTCTTTGAGACGATAGGCATGCTCGCGGATGGAATTTCCCGCTTCGATCAGGCGGTGAGGGGAATAGAGGGTAAAGGACAAGCGCCAACGCACTCCGTGGTCTCCGCATTCCTTGTTTCCGATTGAAAAACCCGCGTCTTTGCGAACCACCCGATCCTCGACGGCCATGCTCCATGCTTCCTCAAGCATGGTTTTGATCTTGTCCGGGTCGGTACCGTATCCGAACCAAAAGTCTTCGAATTCGCGAATTCCCTTTTCCAACTCGGTCTTGAGTACGT
>JAURNO010000161.1 GCA_030830145.1 Verrucomicrobiota bacterium | reverse complement strand
TCCTGATTACAGCTCGGGACTCCGGATCCAATCCACCTTCCACTAGTTCGGCTCCAACTTGACCGACCGATGATCTGATGGATGGAGAGAAGCGATCGCTTCGAGGTTGAGGACGGACTGCAATGTTTGAACGCGGGTTCAGCGTACCCGAAGGATCGGCCATTCACACCAATTCATTACTCTCGCTCAAGAGGGTATTCAAACCGGATAATGCATCACTTTGAGCATTTTGAGACAACTGGACCAAGGCATCCAATTCGTTCGTCGTCCTGGACAAATTTTCCTGCAAAACTTCCAAAGCGGGTTTGGCCTCATCCATGCGACCCGCGAAATTCTCATCCAAGTCATTGTAAATCTTGTTGGATTCCAGCAAACGACCCTCCACCGAAGACAGACCCCTGACTGTTTCACTTGAGCGAGACTTCCATGCCTCGTCCACTGCTTCCAGGTTGGCTTGCAACCTAACCACGGAGGGATCGGAATTGCCTCGGGCCAAAGAAACCCGAGAAAGGTTGGCGCCAATGGCTTGTTTGCGTTCCGCAAGAAAAGCTCCGGATTGTTCTTTCTGCAAGCCGTTTACGCGAACCTTCAATCGCTTGATCTCACCGGAAACGAAACGGGAGAGTTCCTCCGCCGACATCGCTTCTTGTTGGGGTTCCTGACCAAGCTGACTGAAGGCAAGAGAAACGACCCCGAGCAAAAACAAGGGGACGCCTAACCAACCTTGTCTGCAGACGGAAAGACAAGTAGATTTCATCAGAATAATCATGTAAACCGATCAAGTGAAAGCAAGAACGGATTTTCCCCTATAATTGGACGCTCTATTTTGGCATTTCTATCTTTGGCCGAAGAAAAAAAAATTTTCCTCGCCGTCTGCCCAAGGCCGACCGAACAGGTCAATACAAAGGTGGTGCCCGGGGGGGGACTCGAACCCCCACGCCTTTCGACACCAGATCCTAAATCTGGCGCGTCTACCAATTCCGCCACCCGGGCACAAAAAAAAGAGAAATGAAGGAATCAAATGCCAAGGACAAGATTATTCCGCAACGAAGCGGATACGCAAGCTCCCTCAAAAAGTATTTCCAATTTGTCCCTGCCAAAGGCCGAAGACAATGGAAACAACAGCGAAAACAATCAGCACCAGCTTCAACAACCCGATGTCCGACAACTTTGTCCATGGATCTCGAGTGGGCTTGTCATCATCAAAGGAAGGCCTTGGTTTAAATACGACCTCTCTTATCCAACCAAAATAATAATAGATCGAAATCACCACACCAATGACCATGGCGGTCAGGGAAAGATAGAGCTTGGCCTCGAAGGCTACGGTTATGAGCAAAAGCTTGGCGATGAAGCCGGCAAAGGGGGGAATCCCGGCCAAGGAAGCAATCCCCGTGACTAGCACGAACCCCATCCAGGGATGCTTTTGGGCCAAGTTTTCGTAGTGACTGAATTCATGCTCAGTCTCGTCCTCTAAATCCGCCAAACCCATAACGCCGAAGACACAATAGGAAGCAAAGAGGTAAACGAACATGTAAAAGACAAGCACCCAAATGGCATCGTCGTCATTACCAGTGAGTTGCATGGATGCCATGACGGCTACCAGCAGGTAACCGGCATGAGCAACACCCGACAGGCCTATCATGCGCTTGATATTGCGCTGAGCGCAGGCCGCAAGGTTGCCGAAAAAGATAGTGAAGGTGGAAACGAAAGCAAGCAAGGGCAGGAGGAAGTCAGTCATCCCCGAGAACGGCCCGTTTACCAGGTTCAGCAAAACGAAAAACCCGGCCGCTTTCGAAGAAACGGCCAAAAAGGCGGTAATCGGCATGGGTGAGCCATGATAAACGTCGGGCACCCAAATTTGAAAAGGTGCCGCTCCCACTTTGAAGGCAATTCCGGCGACAATCAGAACGACTCCCGTCCGAAGCAGAAGATTGTCCTGATTTTCCTCCATCAAATTCCCCAGGTAGGTAAAGGCCAAAGGATCCATGCTCTCGTGATTGGGATAACTTGCGCCCCAGGCTTCAGGGTTGGCCCCTACCCCGTAAAGAAGAACGATTCCGAGGAGAAGAAGAGAAGAGCTCAGGGCACCGAATACAAGATACTTGATACCTGCTTCCAACGATTTGGACGAATCGCGGTTGTACGCAACGAGAGTGTAAAAGCAGATGGCAACCGTCTCCAAAGCGACGAACAACATGAGAAAGTGACTGCTTTGGCAAAGGAGCATGAGGCCGGCCGTTGCGAGCATCGTCAGATGGTGGAACTCTCCGGCTCCCAAGCGGTTTTGCCGAAGGTAGCGGTGAGCTAGGATGGAAACAAGCAAAGAGGAAAGCAGAAAGAAAGTCCTCATGACGTCCGACAGCAAGGACTGCTCGATCATGCCGCTGAAGTAGGAATTCTGCGAGTTTTCCGAAATGTATGAAATGAGGTGAGCGACAAGCAAGACCGCTTGAAAAGCAATGGCGAACAAACCGGTTCTGCCCGAGGATTTATCTTTGCCGAAGAGATCAATTACCAGGATGGTCAAGGCGGCCAAAGCCAAAGCGAGCTCGGGCCAAATGGCCGTCCAATCATTGGAGCTGTAAAATTCTACGAAAGCTTCCATCTCAGTTATCGTTTAGTGGGCTCAAGGGTTCGGCATCCGACTGTGGAGCGACCAAGGGTAATGATTGGTTGGCATCTTCACCACCCGGCTCGATCAGGCAACAAGCAGGAGTGAATGCGGAAAGTCCGACGTAATCAACGCGCTCGTAGCGAGGACCGATCTCCGAGTTAATCCGGTCGGAAATTCCACGAGGCCAAAGTCCGATAAAAAGCAAAGCGGCCAAGATCAATCCGGCAGGCAAAATCTCGCCAAGTTGAAGATCCCGAATCGGATCCTTGGAAGCTCGTTCGGCAAGGGACTCGCTTGGTGAGCCAAAGAAAATCCGTGAAACGGCCCGTAAGCCGAAGATGGCCGAGATAATTATACCCAAAGCGGCCAAGCCGAGGAACAAATGATGGTCGGGGTTTTGCCCAAGGGATAGAAAAACTCCGAACTCTCCCCAGAAGTTCCCAAAACCGGGCAAACCGATGGTAGCCAAGGACGCGGCTACGAAAAAGCACGCGAGAACCGGGGTCTTGCCGGCCAATCCCCCCATATCGTTCATTTCGAAAGTTCCGCTTCTTCGGTAAATGAAAGTGGAAAGCAAAAACATCAGCGATACGGACAAACCATGAGCAACCATGAGCATGACCGCCGACCCTGCCCCAAGCGAGGAAATGGTTGCGATCCCCAAAAAACAATACCCCATGTGCATGACCGAACCGTAGCCGACCATACTCTTGAGGTTATTTTGGGCCACCGTGACCAAACCTACGAACAGAACATTGCCCAAAGCCAACCACATCAACCAAGAACTCCATTCCGCTGCCCCGGCGGGCAAGAGAGGAACCGCAATTTGCACAAGTCCATAGAGCCCGAATTTCTTGAGGACGCCGGCATGAAGCATCGATACGGAAGTCGGAGCGGCTTCATACCCTCGAGCGGCCCAAGTGTGGAAGGGAAAAAGAGCAACTAAAATCCCCAAACCAAGAAGCAGAAGACCAAAGATCTTGGCCTCGGTCGATTCCAGCAGGCCAGTTTCAAGCAGAGCCTTGGACAAAGTGGGGAAGTCGAATTTTACCGCATCTACCATGACATTGAGGGCAACGAGACCACCCAAGGAAATCAGGGCTCCAAGAGTCAGGTAGATGGTGATCTCCAAGGCAACGCTTCGCCTGTCCCGACCACCCCACAAACCGATCATTATGAAAGTCGGTATAAGGGCAAACTCGTGGAAGAGATAATAGAAAAACAAGTCGACACTGGCAAAAAGCCCCATCAATCCGGATTGCATGAAGCAGAGCAAAGCAAGGTAAAGTTTGATCCGTTCGGCACCCGAGCCAATGGCGGCCAAGCCCGCGGCAAAACCAACGATGCCGGCCATGGCAAAGAGCGGGGAAGATACCCCATTGAGCCCAAGGTGGAAAGTGATGCCAAGTTGCTGGAGGCCTGTTTCTTCGAACAAGACTTCAAAACAATAGCCATCGTCGGTGGTACCGCTGAAACTGATGAACAAAACGATCCCGGCCAGACAAGGAAACCCTAGTCCGATGAAAGCGAGTTGCTTGGCCAATTCATCCTTCCCGATCAACCCCGATAACAAAAGAACGGACACCACGGCCGGCACGAGGATGGAAGAAAGAAGAAGAATCTGATCAATGTTCATTACTCAATTCTCCTCAGTTACCGAAAATTCCGACTGCATAAGCAATAAAGCCCAAGGTTCCCAAAACGAACCAAAAGGCATAAGCGTGAATTTTGCCCAAGTAACAGACTTTCCCCAACAAGGCAAAGAGTCCGGCGACACCCGCCGAACCTCGAACCATCAAGCCCGAAATGAAGAGCATTTCCATGACCTCGATGAAACGGGCGAATGGATCCTGTATGCGTTTGACGTAAAAATCATAAATGTCGTCGAAAAAGAGCTTGCTGCTGCACAGGGCGAAAAAAGCGGGGGCTTTGCTCGCGAGGGGATCGGTCTGTCCGACTGAGCCATATAAAGTCTTGGCACTTATGATACCGACGACCCAAGCAAAAGTCCCCAAAACGATCATCCACAAATGATTGTCCATATTCGCCACTTGGGTGATATCGGGAATCAAGGACCCCACGATTTCGTTAGGGAAAAGAGCATGATACCCACCAATTATGGACAAAAAGGCCAAAACGAGCAAGGGTGCCGTCATGAGAGCGGGACTCTCATGAGCATTCTTCGAATCCTTGGACCTGGCTTCTCCTTCGAAGGCGATGAAGTATAACCTGAACATGTAAAGAGCCGTAAGAATGGCTCCGGCGTACAACAAAAAGAAGACCGGGAAGTTGAGGTTGTAGGCGCTTAACAAAATCGCGTCTTTGCTGAAGTAACCGGAAAGAAAGTTAACCCCGGATATGGCAAGCACTCCGATAAGAAAAGTGTAGGCGGTCAGGGGCATCTTCTTGCGCAGACCACCGTAGTTGAAAATGTCCTGCTCGTGATGACAGGCATGAATGACCGAACCCGAACCAAGAAACATGAGGGCCTTGAAAAAGGCGTGCGTCATGAGATG
>JAURNO010000160.1 GCA_030830145.1 Verrucomicrobiota bacterium | reverse complement strand
TGTTCCCCGGACCATTCGTCAAAGTACTTGTTCCACTCGGGACAAGTTTGAACATATTCTCAATGTTCGTGTAGTACTCGTCTTGAATGGCTTCCAGAAAACCATGAGAATAGAGCTGCCCTTGTGTATAATCGCCAAGGATTTCAGTGTCCGCATTGACCCAAAGAGAAATTGTGTAGGAACTCTTGTGTAAATCCCGCAGTTTTCCTTGCGCACTGAGATCTCCGATGTCATTGGAGCCGTCAAGGTCCAAACCCTGCCCGAATCGAGCGGACAACCAAGCGGGTGCTCCGGATAAGTCACCGTTTAACATCTCTTCACCAAGGTCTCCGACGACCGAACCGCTTCCTTCGTCCAACGGATAATAGGCGACCAAGTCCTGATACTTGGTCAGGGCCGGACCCGAGTAGACTTTGGAAGCGGGGCGAACCCGGAAACTGACGCTTCGACCATCAAAGGATTGAGCCAGGAAACCAGTCGAATTGGCATCAAGGTTCAACCAATCGTCTTTTCCGTTCAACGACAAAGCTCGTCCGGCAAAACCAATCGGTCGGGAGGCATTCGGGTCGGTTGATTGATAAAAAGCAGAATGCTTCATCGGCGAAGAATCGTAGACAAGGGTTCCATTGCTTTCATCAAACCTGAGATGGCTCACCAATGATTCACGAATTTCAGGATCACCGTTGGACCAGTCCGAACCATCCGCACTCTGAGCAAACGCTCGAAAATAATAAGTTTCACCTGGAACCAAACCACTGACCGTCGCATTGAATTCTCCCAACGCCTGAGGTGAACCTCCCAAGACATCGACTGAATTATCCCAATTGGCAACATCGTAACCACCATCTTCATTACCCCAATAAATTTTCAAGGCTGGTTGGGTTGAATCGAAGGCCACCAAGTCACCGGTTATGGTTGCCGTTCCCGCTCCCGTCGGAGTAATACTCGACACTTCAACCACAGGGGGCAAAGAAAAAGCCGAAGTTTGAAACCGCATCGTACCATTGAGGAAGATGCTCGCCATCTCATTGGAGGAAAGATCTTTTTCGTACAACCTGACCTCATCGATCAGACCGGTGAAATGGTTTCCGGTTTCATTCGTCCCAACTCTGAAATCCCATTGATCACCCGTATTGATTGTCCTGGCAATCTTGATCGGATTGCTTTCCACGGAACCGTCCACGTAAAAAACGACATCCTGCACCCCGGTTCCAATGGATGGGAAGACTAGACCAACGTGATGCCAAGTATCATCGTTGAGAATGGTGGCTCCCGTCAACTGGCCTCCACCTACATCGAGCCTCAACCGTCCGTTCTCGACCAGAAAATCCCATCTTGCCCCATTTCCGTTTCCTCCCCAGGAAACCAAAGCCCCGTTGGCTGAAGAAGAGGGCATTTTCATCCACAAAGCCAAAGAACGATGCTTCTCTCCACCAATGCCCTTGAAGCCCTTGACGGAAACATGCTCACCCGAACCATTGAACCTGAGGGCTCGTCCGACCTTGCCGAACACACGGTCCGACTCGGAAACGCCAACTAGAGTCCCGTTCCGAGCTCCGACTGAGTCAATCGCCTGACTCCCAGTCGTTTCGTCGAATGACCACCAGGAAAACAAACCTTCCTGGGAAGGCAGACTCCACACTGAGGAGCTAACGGAATTGCCTCCAAACAAACGGTAATAGTAGGTGGCGTTCTTTTGCAACCCATTGATCGTGGAAGAGACCAACCCGTTGGCGTGCGTTCCATTCAAGTCAATGCGATGATCCCACAGTCCCGAATCATTCAAGTCCACCAATTGGTTTTCGCCCCCGTCATTGTCTCCCCAAAAGAAAGACAGGGTGGGGGGGGAACCTCCGTCGTTTTCAACTCGGCCAGAAAGCCTTGCCGAAGAGGAGGAAACGTCCTTGGGGCTAATCGTGGTAAGAGTTGGAGCAGTAGGATCGATAACCAACTTGATTGGTCGAACCCCCGTTCCTGCCAAATTGGTAGCAGTGAGGTTTACATCGAACACTCCGATCTCCAAGGGTTTTCCGGTAATTTCCCCGGTGAAGGTGTCGACTCTCAGCCCATTGGGCAGATAACTTACCCCGTAGGATGTTGGAGACTGCGTGGCATCGATCGAAAACTGAAGGTGAACCAACTCTTGTTTGAGATCGTCACCTTGGAAAATCTTTTGAACCTCGCTTTCGGAAAGTGCGTCGTCATAAACGCGCAGGTCATCCATCTCTCCACCGTAGTAGGCATTCACGTCGTTGCGCCACCTCCCGAATTGGAAAGTTTGGCCATTACCGGTGCTGATTTGCGATCTCGTCCAGTTGGAAACCCGGTCCCCGTTAACGAAAACCGAGACATCCGAGCCATTGTAAAGGTGAGCGAAGTGAACCCAATCGTCCCGAATGTCCGTACCGTGGTTGGACCTTGGATCCCAACACCAGTGCTGGCTGATCACTTGGGTATATCCACCGTCTTTGATATTGCGAATCGCCCAATACTTGTTCAATCCGTTGGGACAGCTCGTATCTCCGTATCCGTAAAACCCGGGCTCACTTCTGGGGTTGGTATCGCTTGCTTTGACCCAGAAAGAAATCGTTCTGGATTTTTTCCCATCGATACCGAGAAGTTCACCGGTAGCCTGAGTGGTGACGTGACCGTCGGTACCGTTAAAACTAAGTCCCCGACCAAACCTTCCCGTAGTCCAAGTGGCACCGGCAACCAAACTTCCCGCAAAACGCCCTAACGCATCGTGAGTAACGATTCCTTCTCCTTCATCCATGGGCCAGTAGGCAACGAGGTTTCCGGGCCGGGTATCCACTGATTTTCTAAATTCTGAAGAAACCGAACCACGATAGGCAAGATACAGGACGTCTGCCGAGGTAATCACGGGAGGCTTGACCTCGACGAAGCTTCCACCACCCAGAGCGACTACCCCCTTGTCGATTGTACTGCGGGCAGCCATCGCAACACGCCCTCCACCACCTCCGCGGTTTCCACCAATAACCTGAATCAGTCCGCGGTTGTAGATATTTTCTCCAATCAAACGAATGGCTCCTCCCGAGCCGCCTCCTCCGTGGTCCCATTGATGTCCATTCGTACGACCGTCACCTCCGTTTGAGCTTATCACAGTGCCTTCGGCTATCGTAAGATCACCATCTGCATTCAACTCCAGAGCACCACCTCCTGCTCCAGAACCCTGGTAATAGCTTCCACTCGAACCACTGCTACCCGCCAAAAGATGAGTAATCTGCTCGTCTCCGTAGCCGTAACTCGCGCTCACACCCCAATTACCCGAGGTCGAAGGGCCACCGGGACCGTTTCCTTTCATCTTATTGGAACTCACTCCATCCCAAGGATTCAGTGCGCCAAGCCCACCGTAACCATCCTCCATCGAAGCATCTCCTCCGTCCAAATTAAAGTCGGCTTCGAGGTAAATTTCACCACTGGCGACAGTTTTAATGGACAAGGATTTGTCTCCGCGCAAAGTCACCTCGGTTTCTCCAGTCAACCGGACTTGCCCAAAAGCAAAGGTACAAACTTCATAATCCCAAGACTGACCTCGGCTATCGACGTAAGTGTGCGATGAGAAAACTCCGTTTCCGTGCGCTCCACCCTCGATCGAGAAATAACCTGATTTCG
This sequence comes from Verrucomicrobiota bacterium, assembly GCA_030830145.1. Classification (GTDB taxonomy): domain Bacteria; phylum Verrucomicrobiota; class Verrucomicrobiia; order Opitutales; family Seribacteraceae; genus Seribacter. The sequence continues at coordinate 529 of JAURNO010000160.1, read as the reverse complement.
TATCGAAAGTAATCTTTGCATTCTCGGCAACCAGGTTGGCGTTCAAATAATTCCCTCCGATGTAAGTGGATCCATCATTGGTCAGCCACTCACCCGAGACATCGACTTCGCCAAGCAAAACTTCTCCGAGAGCCACAAAGGAAACCCTTCCGCCGGAAGAGCCCCTCGTTTGATTGCCATTATTCTCTTTTACTCCGACACCGGCCTTGGCTTCTATTCGACCATGATTATAAATTCGTATTCCTTCCAATCGAATTCCTCCACCCGAACCCGAAGCACTGGCTCCCGCCCCGTTACCACCGTTTGCCGAAAGAACAGCATTCGGTTTGATCAGCACTTCACGGGCTGACTTCAACCACAAGGCACCTCCCCCGGCCCCAGAACCCTCCGTGGCAGTGGGTCCACCGGAACTACCTCCCAACAAGTTATCCAATGCGTTGTCTCCATATACCTTGGCATTCCCTGAACCATGACCGCCGTAAGCAGCACCGTGACCTGCGGTTGAACTGGTCAGGGGAGCTCCCGGCCC
>JAURNO010000159.1 GCA_030830145.1 Verrucomicrobiota bacterium | reverse complement strand
ATCTATTACGGAGTGAACGCACGCAGCAGCAGTCTACCTCCGGTGATCATGAAGTCCGAGAACCTCAAGGACTGGGATTACATCGGCGAGTTGCTTCACCCCGACTTCGATGAGAAAAAACTTGGGGTCGGCAGAGATGAGGATATTTCCTGCCCGAATATGTTTAAACTTGGGGATAAGTGGGTGCTCCTCGGCATCAGCCACCGCTTGGGTTGCCGTTATTTTATCGGGGATTTTAAGGACGAGCAATTCCTGCCCGAGCAGCATGGTATGATGAACTGGGCGGGTTGGGACTTTTTTGCTCCCGAGTCCCTGCTTACACCCGATGGACGCCGGGTGATGTGGTCCTGGTGCACCACGATTATTTCCAAACGGGCCAAGCCAGTACAAAGAAAAAAGAGCTTGGACTCCCTCAATCGAAAGATCCAATCAGGCATTCAATCCCTGCCCCGCGAACTGAGTCTATCGGAGGATGGCACCCTGTTGATCAAGCCCCTCCGTGAACTGGAAAAGCTCCGCTCCGATGAAAAAACCGTTGCGGACCTCACGGTCAAAAGTGGCACCACTTATGTGGTCAAAGGGATGAAGGGCGACACCATGGAACTGGAGATCGTAATGGATGCACCCTCGGCCAAAGAGTTCGGGGTGAATGTGCTGTGTGACAGAGATGGAAACAAGGGCTTTACCATTGCTTCCGGCAAGGGGGAGAAGACTCTTACTGTTGACTACATTAACCCGCCCCTTGAACTACAGGAAGGGGAGAACCTAACCTTACGGGTCTTCATTGATAAGAACCTGGTCGAGGTCTTTGCCAACAACCGCCAGGCCGCGTTAGGCTGGCATGTCTATGACCCGGAGGATCTTCACGTTAGTCTTTTCAGTAAAGGCGGTAATTTGAAGGTCAAGAAGGTCTCCGCATGGAAGATTAAACCCATTTACTAGGGCTAAAGCTAGTTTCTCTCGTGAAGCATCAGTTGTGTTTTGAATTTTCGAGATATTTGGCTTTCCAAACACCATCTACTTTGACCAGTCCCTTATCCTGAATTTCTTCCGCTTTTTGGAAAAGCTTTGCTTTAAGTTCGGCCTTGATGCTTTGATGTTCCGGTGAGTTGGCGAGATTTTTCAACTCGAAGGGGTCGTTTTGGAGATCAAACAACTGCTCAACTTCTTTTTGAAGGTTGAAGAAGGCTGCCTGTTCCGGAGACAGTTTGCCTGATTTGTTCATTTCCCGAAGCAGTGGGAGGATCGGGCGGACTTCGATGATGTCCAGGTATTTTTGGCCCGCATCGTAGGGGACTTCTGGCATGAAATTGTAGATGTATTTGAAGCGAGGGCCCACGACCGTGCGACTACAGTCCATGATCTCGTCCCAACGATCTCTTGCGGAGTAGACGAATTCCTTAGGCTGATAATTCGGGTTGTTCAGGAGCGCTTGTCCGTGCATGTGTTTTGGTTTCTCAATGCCGGCTAAAGCCAGGATGGTTGCCGAAAGGTCTACGCCTGATGTTAGATCATTGACGACTTTTCCTTTTTCGATTCCTTTGCCGGATATAATGAGAGGGCAGCGAATGCCGTCTTCGTAGAGGTAGCCTTTACCGCGAATCTGACAGCGACCGTTGTCTCCCATCCAGATGATGACGGTGTTCTCCAATTCGCCACGTTTTCTCATGTCCTCGATGACGATTTTTGTGTGTTGATCTGCCAATTCCATTTGGTCGAGATAGGTCGCCCAATCCAAGCGCACTTCCGGTATGTCGGGGAGGTATGGAGGAATTTTTACCATCGAGGTCATTACCGGTTTAGGTGACTTCTGCCGTGCGGTCACCCAGCGGTCGCTGTTAGCCTGGCGATGAGTGACTTGTAGTTGAATTTGCCAAAAGAAGGGGGTGTCCTTGGATCGCTTGGCTTTCTTGTCAAACATGGGTTCATTGAGTTGAACATTCACATCAATCTTGGATGTTTTGAAAGGGATCAACTTGGTCCCCACCATGCAGGTGTAGCCCACTTCCCGCAGATAGTGCGTTAGGTAATGTAGTTCCGGGGCACCTTTTATGTTACTGCGATGATGATGCCCTCCGGAGTAGCCCTGGTGCACCCCGAGCATAAGGGATGTACGACTCGGGGAGCAAATCGGTGAGTTGGTATAAAAGCGCTCGTAGCGAATGCCGTTGGCTGCCAAGTTGTCGAGCGTTGGAGTTTTGACGCCTGGATGACCGTAGCACGCAAGGTCATTGCCAATGTCTTCCGCCATAAAAAGTACGATATTAGGTGGTCGTTCCTTGCCTAGCAAAACGATCGGAAGCAATAAAACCAGAATAATGAGTGAGCGAGAGTTCATGCCTATTTTTTTCCTGTTTTCTTGATCCACGGCCTGGGGGTTAGAGGCCACTTGGGGTGTTCCGTACGTGCGATTGCGAAAAACTTGTTTGCCTGCTGAACGACTTCGGGTTTTGCAGCCGCGAGGTTCGTGCGCTCCTGCTTGTCTGCTGATAGATCGAAGAGCTGAATAGGGCCCATGGTGTTTGCTTTAAGATTCCAGGTGCGAATGGCTTTATAGTTCATGAAGCGAAGCGCTTGCATAGGACCGGTTTTTTCATTGAATTCCCAATAGAGATAATCGTGTGTGTGTTGATCCTTGAGGTTCCCCTTGAGCGCTGGGACAAAGGATAGACCGTCGGTGGGGCCTGAGGGGGTTGTTTCTGCAAGCTCGCAGAATGTCGGCATTAGATCCCAGAAGGCGAGCGGTGTATCGATCTCGGTTCCTGGTTTGATGACGCTAGGCCAGTGAACGACAGTTGGCATACGAATGCCCCCATCCGTGACGGATCGCTTTCCGCCACGAAAGTCTTTGAAGGAGTCAAAGAAGTCCCAGCTGATTTCCGGCCCATTATCGCTGGTAAACATGACCAGGGTATTCTGTGAAATGCCGAGCTCTTTCAGCTTGGTCATAATTTGCCCAATGCCGTCATCCATGCTGGTGATCATACCGGCGTAGGCTGTGTTCATATCGGCGTCGTTTCGGTAGTGTCCGGACTTACCTTTTTTGGTCGTCCAGCCGAGTTCCTGATAGTCGGCTTTGTCTTTGGCTGGTGCGCTATAGCCTTTGTGGGGGGCTGTGTAATTTAGGAATACAAAAAAGGGCTTTTCGTCGCCGTGTTTGCGATCAATGAAGTCCAGTGTTTTCTCCGTAAACAGTTCGTCGCCATAGGTTGTTTTGTTACGCCAATTGCCGCCCTTGATTCCTCCGCTAAGGTCGATCTTTTTAAGCCCATCCCAGATGTAGTCGGGCCAATGAAAATGAGCTTCGAGGTGGGTGTTAAACCCCACAAACTCGTCAAACCCTTGCCGGAAGGGGTGCCCTTCACCGTCACCGGTCTCTGCGTCCGTAATGACCTCGTTCATGCCCCATTTTCCGAATACGGCAGTTGTATACCCGGCCCGTTTGAGTTCCTTTGGCAGCAGAGTGGAATCTGCCCGCATCACCGGACTCTCACCGT
>JAURNO010000158.1 GCA_030830145.1 Verrucomicrobiota bacterium | reverse complement strand
TGGGTAACAATCATTTGAAAGCCATCAAATTGGAACAATTGCCCCTTGGTTTCGTCGAAGGGAATTCCGGCCCCTTCCAAGAAGGCCTTGATTTTAGCTCCCTGATCATCAGCCCCACCGCCGCCACCGCCTGGAGCTGGGGCAAAAGGATCCCCACCGGCTCCTCCGCCTGCTGCCCCTCCTCCCCCGGTCATTCGGTTGATGGTTCCCTGGGTAACTTCGTAGAATTCGGTCTCTAGTGGACGACCACGAAACGAGCCTCCGGATTTCGAAACAACGATCGCATCCGCTCTTACATCATAGGTCCAGTTCACCGTTTCGGTCAAAAATTGGATCATCTGACCTAGGGGCATTGAGTTAAGGGTTATTGTAACAGTAGGGGGTTCCTCACCCTCGACCAAAAGGGGTATGATATTTACCCCCTTTTTTGCGGGGTCCGGTTCCGTCAAATCGAATGCCCTGGCTTGGCGTTGAAGCTCAGTCAGCACTTCCGGGAGTGGGGACTCGAAAAATTGAACCCCAGGTACCTGAATGATCTTCAGTTTTTCCTCGATTTTGCTGGGGCCTTCCTGAACTTTTTCGACCTCCTCGATTTGCCGGTCAAAAACCTTCGGGCGTTCCCACTCGCGCTCGATTTCCTCGAGCATTTCTTGCCTTGTTTTAAGATAGCCTAAATAACTCTCCTCTTGCCTCATCCTGGCAATTCTCCTGAGCATTTCTTTGGCTTCGTAATTATCTGAAAAGCGAGTTTCAATTGTTCGGTATGTTTCGGTCGCCCCAGTTAAATCTCCATTGATAAACTGAACCTTTGCTCTCATCAAAAGTTCATTCAATACTTCCCGTTGATCTTTCCACTCCGGCGAAAACTCGCTGATGTCTCGCCTGTAGGGGTTGGCTTTGTCTTTTTTAATGCGGTCTTCCATGCGAATTCCTTTGTTCAGCTCTTGCTCGATCGCTTTTTCCCCCTTGGTCTCTTTGAGTCCCGGTCTGCCAAAAGTCAATGTGTCTCCTTGAATATCTCGATCTTGATAAAAGCCTGTTCTGAATGCATCAAGGTATTGATTGGCCAAGTCCCAATTCTTTTCTTTGCGGGCATCCTCGGCTTTCTCCAAATTAATTTCATTCTTGAGAAGAGAAGCTTGAAGGATAACGGGCCAGCTCCTCGTATTTGGTTCAAGAAAATTTTTGATTTTGAAAAGGGCTTCGTTCGCCTTGTCGTATTCCTTTTTCTTAATATCTCCTCGGGCACGGGATAGCATTTCCTCGGCTAACTCAGTCTGCTCATCGGATTTTTGCTTGGCTTTCTCCATCTCAGCATCCAAGTCGGTTTCTTCATTGATGCCCAGGGTGTTTGATTCCGTTTCCCTGCGGGATTGTTCGATCTGTTGGTATTCGGCGACAAAACCCTGTACTTGGCCCACTTGCCCTTTGAGCATGGCTTCACCCATTTTGTACCAGGTGATTTGCTGCTTGGTTTTGTAGAGGTCGCTGATCAGGGCAATACTCGATACATTGGCGGGAAGAATTTCGAGAGCTTCATCGATTTGCGATACAGCCAAGTCATATTGTCCATCGGTTCCATCTTTTCTTGCCTTGCCGAGTAACAGTTCGGCTCGTCTCATTGCCGATGCCATCTTTGCCTTCTCGGCTTCCATCAACCTTTCAAAATCGGGCTTTGCGTCATCTTCGGGCAAGCCCGATTTGGCACGAATTTCGGCAAGATCCTTTTTGGCTTTGTCCAACTCTTCTACAAGTTTTCCAACCAAGGAAACATCTTTACTCCCTTGGTTTTGCAAGAGTACTTCCCTTTTTTGACGACGATCAGCAAGGTCGGCCTTCACGTTTTCGCGGTATCGGGCTAGTAGTTGGCTTGCCAGCGAATAATTCTTGTCTTTCATCGCTTGGTTTGCCCGCTGAAAATAAAGTTGGGTTTCTTCTTTGCGAATTTGACGAAGATAAAAACTGTTTTCCTCTGTTTGGGAGATTTTTTCCAGGGCTCTATTCGCCAAAGATTGGGCGGAGTCCAATTCTCCGTTTTTTGTTAGATCACGGATATCATCCAGCAGGCGAATCAGGTTGGTGTCGGGTCCAAAATTGTAAATCGTTCCGGGATCAGGAACTTTTTGTATTTCAGGCGGAAGGGCTTGTTCGGGAATTGCTCCCCTCTGAACTTGCGGAAGGTTGTCAGCAGGCACTTCGCCGAGAATAGATGGTAATTCAGATGCAGCATCAACGGGGTCAGCGTCTTGACCAAGCAAAGAAACCCCAACATTGCCTATGAATAGGAATGTTAATCCGAAAACCTGAAAGAATAATCTGATTTCTGACATGAGTGGGGGCAGGACTTTAATCAAGAATTTGAAACTTCCAATTCCATAGAAACATGACCTCGGGTCAATCCAATAACGTACTACTAGAATTGCCCGCCTTCGTTATGCAATTTTAGTAAAGTAAGCCTTATTTACGGGAGAGGATTTTAAGGATAATAAAATCTGCTCACCCTGAAGCATAGGCATGGAAAATTTAAATCACCGCAATCGTGGACATATGCGACGATCAAACTGACCCTCCGGGAATATCAATGTTAGGGCAAAGTCAGTTTTTCCGTACGAGGGATTCCTTGTGGAGAACCACGCTTCTCGATCAACAAGCTTTTTTCATCAATGTTTATCTCTTTTATTAAATATACTCTGGATCCGAACTCCAAAACTTTCCCGACGTCTTTGTCCGATATTAAAATCTGCTCACTGGGGCCATCGAGGTTGAATTTCATCTCAATTTCATTTTCTCCCGCAAAGACCTCCTGCATGCGACTGTTGATTTCAAAGGCCTTCCCTCCTATCTTGTAATCCTGCACCAACGCTCGTCCTACGGGTCTAACCCCTCCTGTCTTTTCGTCCTTCACATACTCAAGCTTGAAATAAGTGACCATCAATAATTTGTTTGCGTCATCTTCGGTTGTTTGGATCAAGGAGGGATTTCCGGGTTTTCCGTTTGAATTGATACGATAGGGCTTGTTGAGTTCCATTCGTGTTTTCGGATTCAATCGTCTCTCTTTTACCATCGGGTTCAAATCTTCAAAAAAAGGTGCGGTATTTGAAAAGCCTCTCATTTTGAAACGGTAAGGTTTTTTCTGAAAGCTTTGCAGAGTAAGACCGAATTCTTCCTTTTTTCGGACTTCGACTTTTTCAGGAAGAGAGGTCGTCAGGTTGCCATCTATCAAGTAAATGATTGGAGGCGTAAAGAGGTCGTAAATCGAGTCTCCCGATTCATCCGCAGGTTTGGTCCAACGAACACGGTCGGTTTTGCTTTGGTTGTGATCCACACTCTCAGTGCTCAGAGGTTGATGGAGAGAAATAAGCCAATCCTCAGGATCAAATTCATCAATTGGTTCATCGAAGGCTAAGATTTTTTCGCCCGTCAGGTAATTGATTTGAGAAAAGCCGATACTCGCCCTCCCCTTGTCCGAAGCAATTTCCAATGGAGCTCTAACTTTTGCCCAATTGACATCGAGAATTATGTCCGAACCAGACATAAGGTTGCCAGTTATCTCCTTCTTATCAAAACCCACCGTCAACCTTGACCGGTTTTCCAAGATAATCTTTGGGACCATAAAGGCTTTAACCTCATTCTCATCTTCAACCGAAACAAAAGTTATCGTGTCTCCTGGCATGATTGAAGTTTCTTTGAATAGCTCCAATGTTTGCAAACCTAACTCGTTTTCTCCGAAAGAAAATTTATCATCGGTGTTTCCCTGAGAAGGCCAGGACTCGTCCGCCTCTGAAAAGAAAGATGAAAACAAAGGAAACAAACCTAAAACAAGTGCAACAAGTACACTTACGAGTAATGTGAATTTTTCATAATGCGCCTTAAACATCGTCTTTGTTATTCAGAAATTCGATCAAGGGTTTGAAAAGTTTTTCGTGACCTGCCTTCAAAAGAAACTCCCCGAGAAATTCTTCGTCAAAATTTTCCTTGCGCAGTACTGCTCGATAAAACTCATCGGGGTTTCTGTTAACCGACGTAACATATTCGATTAAGAAAGTAAATTTTGACCGTACGTCTTGTACGACGGGTACTTCTGAGTCGTCAGTGGGGGTATTGCCTTGAGAAAAATCCGGGCCGAAAGAAGCACCTGTCGAAAAAGTATTTTCGGAAGACTCTCGTTCAACGATTAGATTACGGAGAAAATAAGGAGGGCGCAATGAATTCAAAAAGGTGCGAGCGTGAGAAGTATGACCAATAAAACATATTTCGAAGCATTGGCTTTCCACATCGACATGGGTCTTCAAAAGAACGGATTTTACATCAGACAAATCAACTTGGTCCATTCCAATGTTAAGTCCATCGATGCGGCCCACGGATTCTCGTGTTATGTGAACGAGTTCCGCCGAATGCTCATCCGTAACAGTTTCGCATAAGTAACCAACCAATTCTTTTATAATATCAATTTGGATGCCCAGCAGTTGAGCTTCCTCATTACTAAAGTTAGGCCAGTTTCCATCATAGGCAGTCATGCCAAAACCAAAATCATTGGCCTCTTCCTCAATTTGTTCGCCGAAGGGAGAAGAGGATCCGCGCTCTCCGTTTCCGGGAAGTGAAATGTTTTTCTCTTTGCACAGGTTATTTAGTCGAGTGAACTGGCGAATGAGAGCCGAATTGATGACTTCTTCAGATTTGGATTTCCAGTTGACGGAGATGTTTGATTCAGGGGCCAAAACCGTCTTCCAAAGACGATTTTGGGCCCGCTCGATCGAAGCAAGTTCATAAAGATCGACGGCCGCTAACTTCAAGTCGTGATCAATACCCAGATAGGGGAGCTTTTTGTTGTGGAGATTTTTGATGTCGGCTTTGATTCCGTCAATCTCGTCCGTAACGTCATCTCCGCTACTGGAGAAGTAAAGTGAGATAGCAAATAAAGTAATGAATAGGAATCCAAACACAGC
>JAURNO010000157.1 GCA_030830145.1 Verrucomicrobiota bacterium | reverse complement strand
TTTCCTTCCACTTCTCGTTGCTTTTCATTTTCAATAGAGGCTCGAAGTTGAGAAATCTTTCCTTCCAATTCAGGCATAGACAGGGCAAAAGTACTAAGACGGTTGCGAGAGTGTTCGATTTCCTTTTCCACTGCGGCAATCTTTTTTTTCATTTCCTGAATTTCGGAAGACAACTCATCTTTTCGTTCGGTCTTTGCACTCAAGGCAGCGGTCTTCGCCTCGAGTTGATCCCGCAGGGATTTCAATGCACTTTCTTTATCTGCAGCATCCTTACCCCGCGTCTCAATTCTATTCGATAGAAAGGCAAGATTTTCCTTGGATTTTTTACCTGCCTCGTCAATAGCCTCCCGCAGTTCTCCGTTTTTCTTTTCCAGGGCAAGCAGTTCAGATTCCATCCGTTCTTTTTCAGACATGTCGGAAAAAACCTTCCACGCCCCAACGCAAACAACTCCTAGGGTCAGGAGGATCAATACCAATGAAAACTTATTTACTTTCACGGTTGGTAATTAAAGAGGGGGAAGCGGGGCAAAGGGTGATGGCGGTTCCTCCAAGTCAAGCGGAGGCGGAGCATCCTCTTGCCCAGGCGGAAAATCAGGTTCCAATGGGAGAGGCGCGAAAGGGATTTCTCCGGAATTATCTGGCGAGTTATTGCCGGAGTCTATGCCCTGCGGAAGAAAGGGTCCTGGAACGAAATCCATTGGATTATCATCGATTGGAGCTTGTTCCTCAACCTTATCTGCTTCATCTTTCTCCCCAGTGGCCTCCTTCTCCATCTCTTCGGCCCTAGTTGCCAATCTTTCTCTTTCAGCTTCGTACCATCTGTCTTCCCGTAGCAAATCCATACGATCTTTGTGCTGAGGCAATAGATTTTGGCTGGGTATCGGACGTCCCGTCCAGTACCTGTCAAAGTTCACTTTGCCGAGTTCATCCCTCCCCCAAGACCTGCCCCTTTTGTTTTGGTCAAAGCTTGAAACGAGCCTTCTTTTCTCAAGATCGTAACTGTAACGGGCATTCCACGAATCATGAATTCGAGCAGTATCTCCGTCTTTGGCAGGTCCACAGCCGACGGACAAAACTATCAAACCGGACAAGATTATAATTTCTAGCTTACGAAACACGGAATCATAATAGAGAAATCTATGCGCAAATGGCAAGTATTCCCTAAAAGTTCCCTTACCACCTGCGAAAAAGAGCCTTCTTTTTTCCATTCGGACAAGGAGAGTTTTCGCTAGAGAAAGCTTTACTTTGCCAAAGGGAATCTTCAGTAGCCTCGCTGTCGAGAATCCAACCAAATCGAAACAGGTCCATCATCCACAGCTTCGATCTCCATGTGCCTGCCAAAAGCACCCACCGCGACGGCACCCTCGAATTCCATTCGGAGGTGGCGGAGGAATTCTTCGAACATCTTGCGGCCATCGATTGGAGCAGCCGCATGGTTGAAAGAAGGACGGGAGCCCTTCTTCAGGTTTCCGAACAAGGTAAATTGACTGATCAGCAAGACCCCCTCTTCACGGGTCAAAGATTCATTCATTTTTCCCGCGGAATCATCAAAAACCCTCATCCCAAGAAGTTTTTTGAGAACCCAACTCATATCATCGGCCTGATCTCCCTTTTCTATGCCCAAATAGACCAAGAGACCTTTGCCAATCTCACCAATCACTTGTTTGTCTACGCAAACGGAGGCATGAGAAACTCTGCGGACGAGACACCTCAAAGCGAAACAGACGGTTCGAGTTCAAAAGCAGCCCATTTTATAATAAATGGACTTCAACGCTTCTATTCCTCGGCAACGGCATCCATCATTTCGGCCGCAGCTTGGGCGGCCAAAGGAGTTGACAAATACCTCTCGCCACAACTGGCTCCTAGGACGACGATGCTCTTTCCTTCCATCTCGGGTCTACGAGCTATCCTAAGTGCTGCGGTAACAGTGGCACCAGTTGAAATTCCACCCAAGACACCCTCCTCGAGACTGAGTTTTCTAGCCATGTCAAAGGCATCGTCACTCTTGACGAGTTCAACTTCGTCCACAATATCCAAGTTCAAATTACTAGGTACGAACCCAGCCCCGATACCTTGAATCTTGTGCGGCCCGGGTTTAAGTTCTTCCCCGTTTCTAGTTTGGGTGATGACGGGGCTTTCCTCTGGTTCAACGGCAACTGCAAGCATATCGGGGTTTCTCTCTTTAATCACCTCGGAAACTCCAGTAATCGTGCCTCCCGTCCCGACTCCAGCGACGAAACAATCAACGCGCCCCTCCATTCCCGACCAAATTTCCTCAGCCGTGGTTTTACGGTGTATCGCAGGATTCGCAGGGTTGTCGAACTGCTGTGGCATGAAGGCTCGATCTCCGTGATCCTCCATAAGTTGATTGGCCTTGGCGATGGCGCCTCCCATTCCTTTAGGTCCGGGTGTCAACACGATCTCGGCACCCAATAACCTGAGGAGCAAACGTCTTTCCTTCGACATCGTCTCAGGCATCGTCAAAATACATTTGTATCCCTTCGCGGCACATACGAAAGCAAGAGCAATCCCGGTATTTCCAGAGGTTGGCTCGATCACGACGCTGTCTGAGTTCAAATGACCGGCATCCTCGGCGGCGGCAATCATGGCGGCGCCGATCCGATCTTTAACACTAGCCAAAGGGTTGAAAAATTCGGATTTCAGGAAAACCCGCGCTCCACAGCCTTGGGTAACCTTGTTAAGCTCGACAAGAGGCGTTCTTCCAATGGATTCGATAATATTCATAATGAGGGGTGTTTCTAGGATTTTCGGAGATCTTTTTTGGTCACCTTCTTTTATTTCTCGGACCGAAACTGCGGATGGGAGCATTCCTGTTTACCTCCGCATTTTTCAAACGGTATACAATCCTGGCCTTCTCGAGATCTTGAGTGCTCATCTCCATTTTTACGATGTCGCCGACCGTGATCTTAATGAAATGCTTTCGCAACTTACCGGAAATGTGAGCTAGAACCTGATGACCATTCTCAAGCTCCGCTCTGAACATGGTACTGGGCAAGACCGCGGTGATCTTGCCTTCGACTTCGATAACTTCTTCTCCGGACATATTTATAAAAACCCTTCATCACACCATCTTGGCACGCGAAGTCAAGTAAGTCCTTTAATCAAAAGGAGAAATAGGTATTATGCATTCACCATGCAAAAGCCTATCGTTTGTCCTTTCTCTAAGGTCTTTCCCTCCCAATTGGAGAAAGGGAACTCCTTTTTCATGCAATTGGCATACAATGAAGCAATCAACGCCTGGAACGAGGACGAAGTTCCCGTTGGGGCAGTCATTGCAAGGGGTGATGAAATTATCGCATCCGCATTCAATCAAACGCGACGACAGAAGGACCCGAGTGCCCACGCTGAAATGATAGCCATCACCATGGCAGCAAAATCAGTGGGTGATTGGAGACTCAACGAATGCAGACTGTTCGTAACCAAGGAACCTTGCCCAATGTGCGCCGGAGCCACCATAATGGCAAGACTCGGGGAAGTTCATTTTGCCGTGAAAGACCCGAAGATGGGTGGGTTGGGTGGTGCCACCGATCTTCACTTGCTTCCTTTTTCCAACCATCGACCACAAGTCGAAAGCGGAACAATGGAGCTCGAATGCAAGGAGATGCTCCAGGCATTCTTTCAATTACAAAGAAAATAACGGGCGAAAAGTCTTCCCAAAAAGATCTCTCGAGCTTGACCTTCCGTTTGGAAAAAGTTGTTATACTCACTCTTCAAAACCCAATTCCTTCTCCAATTATGCCACATACATTACCAACTCTTGATTATTCAACCGATTCGCTCGAACCGCACTTCGACAGTCGAACCATGGAAATCCATCATGGGAAGCATCATCAAACTTACGTAAACAACCTTAACGCCGCGCTTGAGGGAAACGAGTCTCTCGAATCCCTGGACGCCGACTCTCTCATTCGAGACCTGTCCGCCGTTCCCGAAGGAATCCGGCAGGCTGTTCGCAATAACGGAGGCGGACACTCAAACCATACTTTTTTCTGGAAATGCGTTTCACCTCAAGGAGGCGGACTGCCACAAGGAAGCTTGGCCGACGCCATCTCTTCGACTTTCGGAAGCTTTGACTCCATGAAGGAATCCTTCGGCAAAGCCGCCCTCACGAGATTCGGATCAGGTTGGGCTTGGTTGATCAAGAGAAGCGATGGAAGTCTCGCCATCACTTCCACGCCCAACCAGGATTCACCCCTCATGGAGGGGGGTTCGGAAGAAACGGGGACCCCCGTTGTCGGTTTGGACGTATGGGAACATGCTTACTACTTGAACTACCAAAACAGAAGGCCCGATTACGTCACAGCCTTTTGGAGTCTCGTGGATTGGAACAGGGCCCAGGAAATTTTCGGCGCCTAAGTTCTATCTCAAAGCTGGATCCGTCCCGGCTCTTTTGCCACTCTCGGGCGGTTTCCTGTTATTAAATCCGCTTTCAAGGTATCCGTTTGGAAACATCGAGTCGGACGACTCGTTGCTCACCCCCTTAAAAACGATTGCCGAACAAAAAGTGGACGCTTGCCCATGGTCCCAAAAACGCAACGGGAATCCTTGCCAGTTCCTTCAAGCATAGATAACATAGACACAAATTGAGCAAAAGATCATATAAGTATCGAGCATTCATAACCTACGCCCACAAGGACGAAGAGCGCGCAAGGTGGCTAAGGCAAAAACTTGAAGCCTTTCGCGTCCCGAAGCACCTAATTGGGACAGACGGAGACTTCGGTGTAGTTCCTAGTCGACTTTTCCCTATCTTTCGCGATCGTGACGAACTAGCCGGTGCCGCTCAATTGGGACC
>JAURNO010000156.1 GCA_030830145.1 Verrucomicrobiota bacterium | reverse complement strand
TAGTACAATCTTCTACGTTACTTGCCTAAGAGTTCGGTAAGTATAAAATCATTACCATGCCACATTCCCCTATCCGCTTCCTTTTGGCTTTTGCCTTGTTTATTCCCTGCTTTGTCTTGCCTGCAAAAGTTAATTTCGAGGATGATGTTTTGCCCCTGCTTCAGGATTACTGCATGGACTGCCACGGACCAGAGAAAAAGAAATCAGGCTTTCGCGTGGATCGACGAGTTTATTTGCTTAAAGGAGGCGATTCAGGATTCCCGGCGGTGGTTTCGGGGGATTTGAAAAAGAGCTTTCTCCTCGAACTCATCAAGAGCAAGGATCCCGAGGAGCGAATGCCACCCAAGGGAGATGCCATGTTCGACGACGAGATCGCCCTGCTGGAACAGTGGATCGAAGAAGGCGCCGTTTGGCCCGGTCAAATGGACGAGAAACTCGAAGAAGGAACCGATCATTGGTCTTTTCTTCCCGTCGAGCGACCCACCATACCCAAGGGAACCGGTCACCCCGTCGACGCCTTTCTCGATAGTCGGCTCGAACAAGAAGAGATCCCTTCCAATCCACCGACTGATGCCTTGTCCTTGATGCGACGGGCTTCGATCGTGTTGACCGGGTTGCCTCCCAAACCTCAGCGTGTTCGTTCATTTATGGCCGCTTCCAAGAAGGATGGGGATCAGGCTTACTTTGACTTGGTAGACGAATTGTTGGCATCCCCTCATTTCGGGGAACGTTGGGCCCAACATTGGTTAGATGTTATTCGTTGGGCTGAGACAAATGGTTCGGAATCCAACCTCTACCGTAAACTTGCCTGGGTATACCGCGACTATGTCATACGCGCTTTCAACGAGGACCTCCCCTACAACCGTTTCGTTCAGGAGCAGTTGGCTGGGGACGGCATGGGTTCCGGTGAGGCTTTGGGCTTTCTCGTGGCCGGTCCTCACGTACCGGCCGCCACGGTCGGGCAGGAAGCCTCTGCCATAAGACAGGCACGGGCCGACAGGATGGATGAGATCATGCAGACGGTTGGCGCTTCCCTTATGGGAGTGACCATGAGCTGCGCTCGTTGCCACAATCACAAGTTCGATCCGATCTCGATCCAGGACTACTACTCCATGACCGCAGTTTTCCAAGACATTGAGTTCGGGAGTCGTTTTCCCGAATTCTCAAAGGATCATCCGAGAAAGAAGAGCGCTCAGGGAATTTGGAAGGGCATTGCAAAGAATCGCAACAAGATCAGGGCTAAATCCAAGGTGTGGGAGGAAGATTGGGGCGCTTACAAAGAGGTTCATTGGAATCCGGTGGAGGCGACCGGAATACGCATTAATTTTTGGTCCGGGTATGTTGGGTTGGACGAGGTTGAGATTTTCGGCCTCCCTAGCGAAGACATCAACTATGCCAACCATTCGCAAGGAACGACAGTGAGAACCGACGTCGCCTTCATCCAGCAAGGGGATCGCTTTCCCGTTGGCAGGGTAATAGACGGAAAGTTCGGAACTCAGCGCTGGCAGGCGAGTTACAACAAGCCGAAAAAGCAGAATCCCTGGTTGGAGTTTTCTTTCAAGTCTCCGGTCAAGGTCGGTCGGTTACGCCTCAGTACGAACCGCGAGTATTATTACGAGACCGATTACCTTGAGCAAAAGAACAAGTTCAACTTCGATCAATTCGTGGTGCATGCCAAGTTGCCCGACGGGACTTGGAAAGAGATCGCTTCCATTGACAAGTTCAGGAAGCTGAAGGGTTCGGACAAGGAAGTTTCTGATGCAGTTCGGGAAATTTCCCACCTGACCTACAAACTCTCCGAAGAAGGTCCACGACCAAGTTTCGTCGGCAGTTTTATTCCACCGAAGGTCACCCGCGTTCTTCATCGCGGAAGTCCTGAAAACCCGCGTGACGAGGTTTTGCCCTCTGCTCCTAAAATCCTTCAGGGTGCTCTCGGTGTCGAAGGTGATGCAAGCGGTCACCTTCGTCGGGCTCGTTTCGCCGACTGGGTCGTTGATTCTTCCAATCCACTTACCGCCCGCGTCATGGCAAACCGGATTTGGCAACATGTGTTCGGAACCGGCCTCGTGGTAACCGGAGGAGATTTCGGTCGGGCTGGTGCCTTGCCCAGTCACCCTGAGTTGCTCGACTGGTTGGCCGCCGAGTTTTCCAGTCCAAGCCGTCCTGAGGGAACCCCTTGGTCCATGAAGGAATTTATCCGTTTGCTCGTCACCTCCGATGCCTTTCGCCGCTCAAGCGCTCCTTCGGCAATTGGTTTGGACAAAGACGCCGGTTCGATTTTGCTTTGGCGCTTTCCTCCGCGGCGGGTTGAAGCAGAAGTCATCCGGGACGGCATTCTTTTGGCCTCCGGTAAGTTGAATCCCGAAATGGGTGGCAGGAGCTATCGCATACACAACGTAAAGAAAACCTATGCTCAATGGAAGGTCGTCAACAACTTCGGACCCGATACCTGGCGTCGGATGATTTATCAGGAGCGAATGAGAAGAGTGGACGATCGAATTTTTACGGCCTTTGATTTTCCTGACTGTGGACAAGTGCGATCCAAGCGACCGGTTTCCACGACTCCCCTACAAGCCTTGAATTTGATGAACAGCGATTTTGTGGTCGATCAATCCAAGCACTTGTCCGAACGAGCCATGAGTGATGCCGGGGAAGGAAATTTAACTGGGGCAGTCAATCGGACTTTTGAGCTTTTGCTTTCCCGCAAACCGACCAAAGACGAGCGTAAAGCTGCCCTGGAGGTCGCCGAAAAGCACGGGCTTGCTATTGTTTGTCGTTCCCTCATCAATTCCAACGAGTTTGCCTTTCTACCATGAATCACAACGAGGAAAATCTTTCATCGATCGGACGATCGCTTTTGAACCGTCGACAGTTCATGAAGAACACCGGGTTTTCTCTTGGTGCCCTTGGCCTTGCTCAATTACTGGGTAAAGACGGGCTTTTGGCTTCGGACGACCCCACCAGCTTCACCGGAAAAACTCCGATTCGGCCGGGTATCGACCCCAACGATCCCTTTGCTCCGAGGGATGCTCATTTCAATGGTGCGGCCAAGCAGGTTCTTGTGATCTTTTGTCCCGGGGCAGTCAGCCACGTCGATACCTTCGATTACAAACCCGAACTAATCAAGTATCACGGTCAAAAACCACCTGGGCTTCCTGCGGTTACCTTTGAGGGTCCATCGGGGAATATCGCCAAGCCCTTTTGGGATTTCAAGCCACGAGGGAAATCGGGTAAAATGACTTCCGATCTCTTGCCTAAATTGGGATCCTTGGCCGATGACTTTTGTTTCATGCATGCCTTGCATACGCAAACGAGTGCTCATCCTCAGGGAGAAAATTTCATGAACACGGGTTTTACCATGGAGGGTTTCCCGTCTTTTGGATCATGGGCCACCTATGCCTTGGGTTCGGAAAACGATCAACTCCCTTCCTTCGTGGCCATTAACGACCCGCGCGGACCGGCCCGTTCCGGGAAGAACAATTTCGGTAATGGCTTTCTCCCGGCGGCCTTCCAGGGAACTGATTTTAATTCCAAAAACCCACCCGCGAATCTAGCCCGTCCATCCGCTTACTCCGCTCAGGATGACAAGGCAACCGTAGGCCTCCTTCAACGTCTCAACGGCAAGCACCTGGAAAAATATCCCAAGGATGCCGACTTGGCCGCCCGAATTGCCAGTTACGAGTTGGCCGGGAAAATGCAGACATCTATTCCCGACGTGATGGATATTTCAACCGAACCGACTTCCATTCAAAAGGAGTATGGTACCGATTCCGGAACCGAGTTAAAGCGAGAGTATGCCAAGAACTGTATCCTTGCCCGCCGCTTGCTCGAGAAGGGCGTACGGGTGGTCCAACTTTTCAATGGGAGCGATCCTTCCGGAGGAAACGGGATTACGAACTGGGATTCGCACAGCAACATTTCAAAGACCCACGCCATGCAAGCCGAGATCATGGACCAACCCACGGCAGCTCTCATTAGTGATATGAAACGCCGTGGATTACTCAAGGATACGCTCGTGGTTTGGTGCTCGGAATTCGGACGCATGCCATTTCTTCAAGGAAACGGAACCGGTCGTGATCATAATCCGGACGCCTTCACTTGCTTCTTCGCCGGCGCCGGTGTGAAGAAGGGATTCAGTTACGGAGAGAGTGACGAATTCGGATTCAAGTCGGTTTCCGGCAAGACTTCCATTTACGATTTCAATGCCACCATCCTTCATTTGTTGGGATTGGATCATGAGCGCCTGAGTTTTTACCACAACGGTCTCGAGCGTCGCCTGACCAACGTCCATGGTCACGTCGTCAAGCAAGTGCTTGCTTAAGGAGTGCATACTCGTTTTTCTTCCAACCGAACAAATCGCATGATTTCGGAGGCGTACTCCGATTATTTCATCATGAAAAATAAAAGCGGCTCCTTGTTACTCTTCTTTTTGCTGTTCTCATCCTTTTGCGATGCCGCGAATTTTGCC
>JAURNO010000155.1 GCA_030830145.1 Verrucomicrobiota bacterium | reverse complement strand
GAAGCCGGCAAACGTCTTGGATTAGATGGCCCGGAAGCCCGCCTCGAATGGGAGACCTTTCGAGGCACGCTCGAATTTTTTGGGTTCGTTCACAGCCAAATTTTCCAAAATCTTGAACACCCATCCCATCTTGTCCGAAAAACCTGTTTCCCGAGCGACTTGTTCGGCGGTCAGAGTCTCGCCTTTTTTGCCCAAAAGGTAAGACCGAACGGCCTTTCGTACTTCGAGGACGGATGCGGCCGCCTTTTTGCCCGCTTCCACTCCTGGTTGATGATAGGCGTTGATTCCGACAAGGGAGGCATAAAGGCCAACGGCCCGTTCAAACAATGCGATTAGAGCTCCCACGCTTGATGCGTTGACTTCCTTGATGGTCAGGGTGATTGATTTTCGTTCTTTTTCGTAAAGAGCATCTCTGGTTCCGAGAAAGAAACCGTGCAGATAGTCTCCCGAGCTCATTCCGTCCTCGTCCACCTCGGGACCGTCACCATCCCGGTGCTTGAGGACCTCTATGAAGGTGGCGAAAAAGTTGGGGACACCTTCCCTCAATTGTTGAACGTAAGCATGCTGATCGGTCGAACCTTTATTGCCATAGACGGCAATACCCTGGTGTACGACGTTTCCTTCGAGGTCCTTTTCCTTGCCCAATGATTCCATCACAAGTTGTTGAAGATACTTGGCGAAAAGCTCGAGCCGGTCCTTGTAGGGGAGGATGACCATGTCGCGGGAACCTTTCCCGTCCGTTAGGTGATGCCAGGAGAGAGCCAACATGGCCGCCGGGTTGTTCCTGAAATCGTTTTGGCGGGTGATTTCGTCCATTTGCCCCGCACCTTTCAAAAGTTGATCTACGTCGATACCTTGAAGGGCCGCAGGCATGAGTCCCACGGCCGCAGTTTCACTGGTTCTGCCACCTACCCAATCCCACATCGGAAGGAAGTCGAGCCAGCCGTTCTTGGTGGCGTGTTGATGGAGCTTGCTGCCTTCCCCGGTAATGGCAATGGCTTGCTTGGCAAAATCCAACCCTTTGGCCGAGAAAGCATTTTCCGCCTCCAGCATACCGTTGCGGGTCTCGGGTGTCCCGCCCGACTTGGAGATAACAAGGGCCAAGGTGGTTTGTAAGTTCGATCCAATCTCCGAAAGGGTGAGATCGATTCCGTCGGGATCAGTGTTGTCGAAGAAATGGACTGCAAGTTTGTCGAAATCCGGATGCCCCAGTGCTCTTCCCACGAATTGAGGACCCAAAGCCGATCCACCGATTCCAATGACAAGAAGGTCGGTGAAGGGACCAGAGGGAGCCTGTAAGCCCCCTTCGTGGACTTGTTGGGCGAGGTCCTTGATCTTGGCAATCGAATCGACAATGGCCTGGGTCGTCTCCTCGTCGGGAGCCCGTTCGGGAGCCCGGAGCCAATAATGCCCCACCATTCTTCCCTCGTCCGGGTTGGCAATGGATCCCTTTTCCAATTCGTTCATGGAGGCAAGAGCCCGAGAGGCGTTTTCGGCCATTGAATTCAGGTATTCGGCTGGAAAATCGACTAGGGAAAAATCTGCCCAGAAGTCTGCGTTCTCGAATGCGAGGTAAGTGTCTTTGTTCATAATGGTTTTAAAATCCGTCGGTTATGGCTCCCAAAGAGGCGGAACTTACGAGCTTGGCGTATTTGGCCAGAACTCCTCTTGTTTCCTTAGGAGCGGGTTGTTGCCATTGGTCTTTGCGTTTTTTGATTTCATCCTCGGGCAAGTCGAGGGTGAGTTCGTTGTTTTCGGCATCGATGGTGATCGGATCTCCATTTTGAAGAAGTCCGATGGGTCCACCCACCGCGGCCTCCGGAGTTACGTGACCAACTACGAACCCATGGCTTCCACCGGAGAACCGTCCATCGGTAATCAGGGCGACCTCCTTGCCCAGGCCTTTGCCCATGATGGCCCCGGTGGGCGAGAGCATTTCTCTCATGCCCGGTCCTCCAACCGGGCCTTCGTTTCGAATTACAACGACATGGCCAGCCTCGACTTCTCCATCGAGAATACCCCTCAGGGAAGCCTCTTCGGATTCGTAAACGATGGCTTGGCCGGAAAAGCGCAACCCTTCCTTGCCGGTAATTTTAGCCACTGCACCATCCGGAGCCAGGTTTCCATACAAAATGCGCAGGTGACTGTCCGGTTTGATGGGATCGTCGAAAGGCCTGACCAAATCTTGTCCACTGGGGTAGGGGGCATAGGGTTGAACTCCCTCCAAGTTTTCGGCAACGGTCTTGCCCGTAACGGTCATGCAGTCTCCATGAAGCAAGCCTTCTTCCAAAAGTGTCTTGAGAAGAGGACGGAGACCCCCGATACGTACGAAGTGCGACATGTTGTATTTACCGCTTGGTTTGAGATCGCAAAGAACCGGAACCCGTTTGCCGAGTTCCGTGAAATCATCGAGCTCGAGAGGAACGTCCGCGGCATGAGCCATGGCGAGCAGATGGAGGACTGCATTGGTTGAACCGCCGAGGGTGATGACCACCGTAATGGCATTCTCGAAGGCCTTCCTCGTCATGATATCCCGGGGCTTGATGTCTTTTTCGATCAGGTTGACTACAGCTGCCCCAGCATCTTTGGCATCCAGTCGCTTGTCTTCCGATACAGCCAATTGGGCGGAACTGTCGGGCAAACTCATTCCAAGAGCCTCTATGGCGGAGGACATTGTATTCGCGGTGTACATTCCTCCACAGGAACCTGGTCCGGGTATGGCCTTTTTTTCTATTTCCATGAGTTCCT
>JAURNO010000154.1 GCA_030830145.1 Verrucomicrobiota bacterium | reverse complement strand
TCTTACATCTAAAGAAAGTCACCAAGTCCTTTCACCAGGGAAGCCAAAGGATAGAAGTACTCAACCAGCTTGAACTTACGCTCGAAAAAGGTGAAGTCGTCTCTATTCTGGGTCAAAGCGGGAGTGGCAAATCGACTCTTCTTTCCTTGCTCGCCGGTCTTGACCACCCGGATTTAGGTACCATAGAGGTCAACGGAGAAAATTTGGCAAAGCTCAGTCAAGACGAGCTGAGTAAATTCAGGTCCGAGAATCTCGGGATCGTTTTCCAGAAGTACCATCTCATGAGCAACCTGACGGCCCTCGAAAACGTCGGTCTTCCTTTGGAACTTCAAGGCATCAAAGAATTCGGCGAACCAGCCAGAAAAGCTCTGAATAGCGTAGGCCTTTCCAACCGGGTGGCACACTTCCCCTCGCAACTGTCAGGCGGTGAATGCCAACGGGTCGCGTTGGCTCGAGCCATGGTGAGCGAACCAAGCTTAATCCTGGCAGACGAACCTTCGGGCAACCTGGACCAAAAGACAGGAAAGGAAATCATGGATTTACTTTTCAAAATGTGCCGGGGACGCGGCCAGAGCCTGATTTTAGTCACTCACAACCATGAGTTGGCCAAGCAATCCGACCGTACTTTGGTACTCTCCGAAGGGCGGCTCAAGAGAGTACAGTCAACCTAAGAAGAGTAAAAACCATGTCATTCGCCTTTCGCAACGCCTGGCGCGAAATCCGCAACAGCCGGTCCTTTTGCTTATTCTACGTGGTAAACCTCGCCTTTGGGTTGGTTGGTTTCCTTACCGTTGATTCCTTCAAGCATTCGCTCGACGAGAAGGTTCGAGCCGAGTCCAAGATGATGCTTGGGGCGGATCTTGCAATTCGGGCAAGACGCGACCTCACCCCGGAAGAAAAGAAGCAAGCCTTTGGGCAATTGCCCGAAGGCACCGAAAAAATCGAAGTGACCGATTTCTTCTCGATGGTCGCCGGCCCGGGCGGTCGCAGTCGTCTGGTAAAGATCGTTGCCATGGATGAGGGCTTTCCTTTTTACGGATCATTCAAGCTCAAGCTCGAAGGAACTGTCCAAGGCAGCGACAACAAACTGTTGCACGAACGAAAATTTGCTTGGATCTATCCTGAGTTGGAAAGTCAATTGGAAGCCGGACTGGGAGACGAAATCACGATAGGAGAATCAACCTTCCGGGTTTCTGATTTCATAACCAAAGACAACGGCTTGCAATTTCAGTCCGCCGAATTGGCGCCGAAAGTTTTTATCGGCAAAGCCTTTCTCAAGGAAACCAATTTGCTCCTCGTCGGGAACACGGCCTTCCGAAACCATCTCTTCAAGCTACCCCCCGGAAGTGACCCCGCCCAAATAGAGCAAGCCATCGACCAAGCCATCAGTTCACCGGAAGTACGGGTCTATTCTCACCAAAAGGCGGGGGAACGGGCAGGCAGGCTCTTGCAGTACCTTGGAGACTTTCTAAGCTTGGTGTCGCTGGTAGCTCTTTTTCTCGCAACTTTGGGAAGCGGTTATCTTTTCCATTCTTTCCTGACCAAACGGACTTTGGACGTGGCCATCCTCGTCAGCCTGGGAGCAACTAGAAGAAAAGCCATCAGCACCTATTTGGTTCAACTTGGCCTACTTGGCCTAATCGCCGCCATCCCCTCCCTCGTCGCCGCATTTTTCTTCCTCCCCCTTTTATCGGCCGCCATATCCGGAATCGCTTCCGATGAAATAGAAGTTTTCATCAGTCCCCAAAGTATCTTCATGGCTTTTCTGGTCGCCGTTTTCGCTGGTTGGACCATCGCTTTGCCTTGCCTGCGCAAACTCGCCCGACTCAACCCTCTAGCTCTTTTTCAGGAAGCCGCCCAACCCGGATCGCAAGAAAACCGCTGGACCTTTTTGTTTTTTCTTCCGGGCATTGTCGGTTTTTGGGGGCTCACCGTGCTACAATCCGATTCGTGGAAACTGGCCAACCTCTTTTTCGTAGCATTACTGGTCTCAGCAGTCATCCTGTATTTACTTGGCATGCTGGGATTGATGATCCTGAAAAGGGCTTTCGGTAAATCTAACTTGGCGCTCCGCTTTGCATCGCGTTCCCTCGCCCGCAATCCGAGTAGCTCGATTACCGGCTTTCTGGCGCTCGGCGTGGGCGTACTCCTGCTGAGTCTTATTCCTCAGTTCCAATACAGCTTGGAAAACGAAATTGGGATAAACCAACCCGAGAGCAAGTTACCCAAACTCTTTCTTTTCAACATACAGGAAAACGATGTCGAATCGCTTGTCCAAGTGCTCGCTTCGGAAAACAAACCCCTCCAAAACCTAACTCCCTGGGTCCGTGGAAAATTGCTTTCCGTAAAAGGAAGAAAGTACGAAGATTATGTGGGCAAAGATGAGGAATCCGCCAACTCAGACGATCAAAGAAGGAACAGGTTTCGCAGGCGGGGCTTCAATCTCAGCTACCGGGACCGCTTGCTTGAGAGCGAGGAAATTTTGGACGGAAGGATGGTCGCATCCTCCTATGATCCCAACTCGACCCGACCGGCCGAGATTTCGGTGGAGCAAAAATACGCCGAATCCCTGGATCTAGAATTGGGTGACCAACTGGAAATTGAAGTCGGAGGGGTTCCCATCCTCACTGAAGTCGTAAACTTGCGACGTGTCCGCTGGACCAGTTTCCAACCCAACTTTTTCGTACAGATGCAACCCGGCGTGCTCGAAAAGGCTCCAAAGACCTTCATAGGCACCTTGAGCGATTTAACCCAGAAAGAAAAAGAGGAGGTGCAGGATCTTCTCGTGGGTAAGTTCCCCTCGATATCCATTCTCGATGTTGAGCGAACCGGGCAGGGCATTTTATCCGTGGTCAAACAAATGACTTGGGCTCTTCAAGTGATGGCCGCCCTGTCTATCTTGGCGGGCTTGATCATCCTTTTTTGCGTGTCCCGTGAAAAAGCCTACAAACAAAGGCAGGAACTCAATTTGCAAAAGGTTTTAGGCGCATCCTTCAACCACCTGCGCAATCAAGTACGTTTGGAGTTTGGAATGCTGGGGTTGGCTGCATCCATCGTCGGAGCCTCCCTCAGCACTTTGGTCAGCTATGTTTTTTCTGAAGTAATCTTCGACCGGGTCTGGAGTTTTTATTGGCCTCTTCCCGTCGGAATAACCGTGATCGTAGTAACTCTGTCTATTCTTACAGCGGAAATTGCCACCCGAAAGACATTACGGTTAAAACCTTCGATTCTCCTGCAAGAATCCTGAAACCTCCAACTGGCTTTCCGAAATCCGATGATCAGGAAAGAGGATCAATTCATCGACCCTTGCCTGCAGGCTTTTCTAAATTCAAATGGATTCACTCCATACTCTGTTTTGAAAGCCTCCGCAAAACGACTCGAGTTTCGAAAACCCACCCCCTCTGCGATGTTGGAAATTCCATCATCGCTAGTGGAAAGCAGTCGGGCGGCCTTTTGCATTCTTTGTTTTCTTAAGTAACGACCGATGGTCGTACCATGAGTCCGCTTGAATCCCTGACGCAGTTTATATTCGGTCAAATCAAAATGTTCGCAAATGTCTTCTTGCGAGGGTGGACAGGTCAGGTTTTCGCGTAAATACTCACCTACTAACAGATACTTAAAGTTCATGGCCTGATCCTAAATGAGACTAAGTCTCAATATCAACAAATAAAAAAGCCTTTTTTGGTGATTTTCCTGCAAGGTGAAATGTATTCCGTAATTGGGCTCTTAGTGGCTGACGCAAATCAACTCGGACCCTGTTCTCAGTACAAAAGCTTCGTCGACGGAGGCAACTCCGTAGACCGTGCCTTCGATGGAAAGTTTGTTTTGAGCCAGTGCTTCGTTGGTTCCATCGGCGTTGAGCACGACCGTTACTCCATCTTTGGTGAAAAAATAAATTCGTCCCGAACTGCTTAGAGGAGAAGCCCAACAGGAAGCCGGCAAACGGAGATTCCATTTCTTGCTTCCATCCTTCAAGTCATGGCAAGTTGCAACACCGGCGCGGTTAACCAAATACAGCCAATTTCCCGCAATCAAAGGAGAGCCGAAGCTCGAGCTCGCATCCTCGGCCACCCAAACGACTTTTGCTGAACCGTCCCCCTCACCTTTGCGTGAAAGGGCCATAGTCTGATCGGGCACGGAAGACCCCACCACAAGCAAACTCTCGCCAAGCGAAGGTGAAGCCACGGTATTTCCCGTGA
>JAURNO010000010.1 GCA_030830145.1 Verrucomicrobiota bacterium | reverse complement strand
CTTTTCCGTCCATGAGGTTGGGAATTTGCCTGTTTTTAAAGCTCCTCTCCCGTCCGGTCCACGGAAACGGTTCCAATTGTCGGCAAGGGCGCTAGGCAGGCAGGATAGAAAAACGAGTGCCGGTATCAGAAAGAGGCCGTCTCCAAGTTTCGGCAAGAGCTTCATTTCACTTGGAGGATTCTTTTTTGGCAACTGGTTTTTCAAAAACCATGAAATGCTGTTGGGGCAGTACATCGAGGGTCTTTTTCCAAACCAAACCAACTTGGGAAATTTCATCGATTGCCTGTTTCTGGGTCATTTTATGAAGGAGCTTGATGGGGACGGTTGGATCCTCTTTTCGGTACTCGATGAGAATCAAGCGCCCTTTCTCGCGAAGAGCGTCAAAGATGGATTCGGCCATTTCGCGGGGATGCGAGAATTCGTGGTATGCATCAACGATGAGCACGCAATCAATCGAGTCGGGGGGCAGTTTGATATCTTTGATCGTGCTGAGAACAGGTTCGACGTTTTTGACCTTCTTGGTGGCGATCCTGGCTCTGACGATTCCGAGCATTTGAGGAGATATGTCTACGGCGAAAACTTTTCCCTCGGGAACAAGCTCGGCCATGCGGAAGGAAAAGTAACCCGAACCGGCTCCTACGTCGGCGACATGATCGCCTTTCTTGAGCTTCATGTTCTGGATCAACAAGTCGGTTCTTTCCTCCTGTTCGCGTTTGGGGCGTTCGAGCCAACCGGCTCCCAAGTGTCCCATGACTTGAGATATCTCCCGTCCCATGTAATATTTGCCTATTCCGTCCCTCGATCTTTTTGCATAGGAATAGGGAGAGGAATCCGGTTTCTTTTCCAACTCGGTCTTTCCTTGCGAGGGGAGGAGAGAGGAAGTAAAGAATAACAGGCTGAGGAAGATAGGTTTGGAAGAAAAAGGCATGCACGCAATTTTCATGGTTCGGGCCTTGGATGCAAATCAATATTGAACACTCAGAGAGTTCGCTGTAGGAAGGTGAGTTCAATCATGAAAGTCATAAGAGCCAAAAGCGCCGGCTTCTGCTGGGGGGTTGAGCGCGCGATTCAGGTAGCCAGAGAGGAGGCGCGCGGTGGAGAGCGCACGGTCTACACGGATGGTCCTTTGATTCACAACAAGCAGATGATGAATGCTTTGAGCGGTGAAGACATACGGGAGGTGGGGGACTATCAAAGCAAGGAAGATCTTTCGCTTCCCGATGAAGAGGACAAGGAATCGGTCGTGGTTGTACGGGCTCATGGAATTTCACCTCAACGAAGAAAATATCTCAAGGAACTTGGGCTTCCTTTTCGGGATGGTACCTGTCCGGATGTCGGAATCATTGCAGGCAAAGTCAAACTTCATGCCAAAAAAGGGTACGACATCGTGATTTTCGGTGATCGTGAGCATCCTGAGGTCATCGGGCTTTTGGGGTATGCCGACGGGCGAGGCCACGTGGTCGCAAACGAAGCCGACCTTGAGTTACTACCATCTTTTGAAGGGGGAGTTGCGATGGTTTCTCAATCCACTATGTTCACCCACGAGTTTCAAAATCTTTCGGCTATTCTTGTGGAAAAATATCCCGGCTTACTTGTTTTCGACACCATTTGTGGTGCCACCAAGGAGAGACAATCCGATCTTGTGTCGCTCGTCAATCAAGGGGCGGAGGCCATCGTCGTGATTGGCGGAAAGCACTCGGCCAATACCAAAAAATTGGCCAAACTTGCGGCGGCCAACGATCGCCCGACTTTTCACGTTGAAACAGCCGACGATCTAGACGTTGAATCCTTTTCCTCTTTCTCTCTCGTCGGGGTTACGGCGGGAGCCTCGACCCCGGAATTTATCATTCGCTCGGTTTGCGAGCGGCTTGAATCTTTTTGAATGGCAAATGCAATGACTACCGACATACCCAACGTTTTGGCTGAAAGATACGCCTCTCCTGCAATGAAGAACCTTTGGTCCGCAACTGGCAAAGTCATCATGGAGAGAGAATTCTGGATCGCCGTAATGAAAGCGCAACGCGAACTCGGCATCGACATCTCAGCCGAAGACATCGAGGCCTCCGAAAAAGCGAAGGGTATCATAGACCTCGAATCCATCCGTCGCCGAGAGGAAGTAACGAAGCACGACGTCAAGGCACGCCTCGAGGAGTTCGCCGAGAAGGCGGGCCACCAACACGCCCACAAAGGAATGACGAGTCGAGATCTCACTGAAAACGTCGAGCAATTGCAGATCCATCGTTCCCTCGGCATCGTTTTGGAAAAAGGGATCGCCGCCCTTCTTGCTTTGGCCGATAAAGCCGAGCAATACAAAAAACTGCAATTGACGGCCCGGCCTCACAATGTTCCGGCTCAACTCACCACGCTGGGCAAGAGAATGGCCAATTGGGGGGAGGAACTCGAGCGGGCTTTGGATTCTCTTTCCCGACTCTGCGCGACCTATCCTTATCGCGGGCTCAAGGGAGCGGTGGGCACCCGATTGGATCAGATTACGCTCCTGGGCGATGTCGCCCAAGCGGAGCAATTGGACAAAAAAGTGATGACCCACCTCGGAGCTCCTGCAAATTGGGAAAGCATCGGTCAGGTTTATCCAAGAAGCCTTGATTTCGAAGTTATTTCGGTGCTCGTGCAACTTTCCGCTGCCCCTGCCAGTTTTGCCAAGACTTTGCGTATAATGGCCGGACACGAGCTGCTCGGCGAAGGTTTCGCCAAGGGACAAACAGGTTCATCCGCGATGCCTCATAAGATGAACAGCAGAAGTTGTGAACGGATCAATGGTTTTCATGCCATCCTTAACGGTCATTTGGCGATGATTTCAGCTCTCTCCGGTGACCAGTGGAACGAGGGAGACGTTTCTTGCTCCGTGGTGAGGAGGGTCGCCCTTCCCGATGCCTTTTTTGCCTTTGCCGGACTATTGGACACCTTTCTGACCGTGCTTTCTCAAATGGAAGTTTTTCCCGATGTGATCAAGGGAGAGTCTCACCGCTATCTTCCCTTTTTGCTCTCAACTACTTTTATGATGGAAGCAGTCAAGGGAGGTGCCGGCAGGGAAGACGCTCACGCGGCAATCAAGGAGCATGCCTTGGCTACGGTGAAAGATTTGCGCTCAGGCAAGGTAAAGGAAAACGACCTTCCGGCACGTTTGGCCAAGGACAAGAGGATTGGACTAAAGGCACAAGCTATCGGGCACTTGATCAAGGAAGGAGAAAAAAGAGTCGGAGCGGCCGAAGCTCAGGTAGACCAATTCGTCGAACGGGCCCGAAACTGGGGCGAAAGATATCCCGCGTCGAAGGAATATAGTCCTCCCGTCATCCTTTAAGTCCATTTTCGACTTCTTTGTTCGTCATTGTTCGGATTTTGCGATTGCCATTGTCGGGGTTCGTCTGTGGGATGAAACTTTTTTCGTTATTTGAACTTTAAGCTATGGCAGAGGAACTGATAGGAAATTGTTTGGTCGCCCAATCCGGGGGGCCTACAGCCGTTATTAATGCAAGTGTTGCCGGAGTGGTTTCGGAAGCGCTTAACCATCCATGTATCGAGGAGATATACGGAGGGATGAATGGCGTCCTTGGGATACTTAAGGAAGACCTGATTGATTTGGCCGAGGAGTCCCAGCAAAACATTCGAGGACTTCGCCACACGCCCGCTTCTGCATTGGGGACATGCCGTTTCAAGCTCAAGCGGGATCAAGACTACGAACGAATCATCGAGGTTTTCGAAGCTCACAACATCCGTTATTTCTTTTATGCCGGTGGAAACGACTCGCAAGATACCGCTGACAAAATTTCAAAACTCGCCCAGAAAAAAAATTACCAACTTCGGGTCATTGGTGTACCCAAGACGATCGACAACGACTTGGTCACCACGGATCATTGCCCAGGATACGGAAGTGTCGTTAAGTACATAAGTTCCGTCGTAAAGGAAACGGCCCTTGATCATGAGGCCATGGGGCAGCACGATCTCGTGTCGATTATTGAAGTAATGGGTCGCAACGCCGGTTGGATTGCCGCAGGTACGACTTTGGCCAAAGGTCGAGAAAATCCGCATGACGCTCCTCACTTGATTTATTTGCCGGAACTTCCCTTCTCGAAGGAAAAGTTCGTCGAAGACGTGCAAGGCGTCCTCAAAAAGAACAAATACTGTTTGGTCGTGGTCGGAGAAGGCTTGCTTGACAAGGACGGAAACTATGTTGCCAACAGCGCCAACAGTCAGGATGCATTCGGACATCAGCAACTTGGTGGCGTTGGCGATTATTTGGCCGGTTTGGTTGAGGAAAACCTAGCCGTCAAGGCTCGCTCTTCCAAACTTGGAACTGGACAACGGGCTGCGGCTCATTGCTCTTCTCAAACTGATAACGACGAAGCCTTCATGGCCGGTCAAGCCGCGGTGAAAGCTGCTATTGCCGGTGAAACCGACAAGATGGTCATACTCGTCCGTGCAGAGGGTGAAAATTATCAGTGTGAGACCGGCTTGGCCGATCTTTCCGAAATTGCCAACGGAGTGAAGGAGATTCCAGCCGATTGGATCTCGGAAGACGGGGTGAGTATGTCCGCGAAGTTCATCAAGTATTGCCAACCGCTCATCCAAGGAGAAGTCGAAGTCCCTTACGAAAACGGTGTTCCATCGTTCGTCCGTCTTTCCAAGAAGCGCATTCGCAAGGTCTTGGATCCTCACGAATTCGAATAAGCAATACGAATTTTTTTCGTTTTACCTTCCTCTTCAGATTGCCCGAAGGGCATCCTTGAGAGTTTCTATGATCAGGTCTGGGTCCTCGCTCCCAACCGAAAGCCTGAGAAGACTCGGAGAAAGCTTTGCATTGGCCAATGCTTTTCTTCCTTCAACGGTTTTTAGCATGTTGTAGTGCGCTAAATACACATAGGGACAACAAATGGAAAAGTGGGTTCCGAAGCTTGGACTTTTGAGCATTTCGAGACGGTCGTAAAAAGTCTGGAAGGCACCCTTTATCTCAAAGCTCGCTACGCACCCCGGTCGGTCAGAGCCGGCTTGCTTTTGGAAGTTTTTGTTGTTGGCAGACTGGTAAGCCCAATAGACCTTGCCCACTTTCGGGTGGGATTCCAAAAACTCTGCGACCTTGATCAGGGATAGATTGGTTCGATCGATGAAATTTTCGTAGTTCGATATCTGCTCGGCCATCCGAAGAAGATCCCGCAAGAAGGGCGGGCATATGAGCTCTGACGTTTTTTGGAATAATTCACGTCCCAACGCGGAACTTTTGGGGAAGGCCAGGCTTCCCATCATTACGTCCCCCTCGGACCCGGCATACTTGGTCAAACTGTTGACCACGACGTCGGCGAGCCCCGATACCTTTGCGTTCTTTGGGGATGTCATGGTCGGATCGATAACCAGAAGAGCGTTCGCTTTTTGGCAGAGGTCCCTGACCCTCTCCAACTCGCATGCGTGCAGGAGTGGGTTGGTTGGGAATTCCGTTACCACTCCGGCGATTTTCTCACCATGCTCTTCGAAGATTTCGCCTAGTTTTCCAAAGTCGTCCAAGTGATCGAGTGCAATGATGCGCTCCTCATCTCCGGCTAGAAGGTTCATGACTTCGATCGTGTCCAGGTAGAGCCAACCAAGACGGATCCACACGCTCTTTCCCTTGGCCCGCGAATCTTCGCAAGCAGTCCGAAAGAAAGAGTAGAAGGCATTGGCCCCCGATGAGCCCAACAGCACGTCGTTCTCGGACACTTGCGGACCATGAGCCTTGGCTATGACTCGCTTGACCTTCCGGGCCGGATCTTCGTTTTGCGAAAGGGTCTCGCGTTTTTCCAATTCCCCGATTTCAAACAGGTGGTTTTCAGCTTGGCGGGAAGAGATGCCGCACCCCGTATGCTGGAGGAAGGCGCCAATTGATCCGGCGTCTTCGCTTCCTCTTACTACCTGGAGCGAGGTGAATCCCCCATGCTCCATTATCTTGTATTTGTTTATGGCATAGTGCGTGATCGCTTCACGGCAGGATTGATGGTCGGAAAAAAGAAAACGATCCCATTGTTTTTCGGGCTCCGAGGAATCCAGGAAGCGGATCAATTTACTTATCAGATGATGTCGGACGAAGCGGGGATAACCCGAGCGCATGGAATCGTAAACGGCGGGATCTTTTTCCTCATAGCCAATCAAATCCCGATAAGTGGGCAGACTCACGCAGACGGCATGATCCCGATTGGGCATCGGTTGACCGAGGGCAAACCGACCCAAGCCCGAAGTTCTCACGGGGCCACTTCGTTTTCGATCAGTTGATCGAAGGTCTGGCGTTGGCGGATGAACGAAAGAGAACCATCTTCCTTGCGCAGGACTTCGGCTGCCTCGGGGAAAGAATTGTGATTCTTGGCGGCCATGGATGAGCAATAAGCTCCCACACCCTCGATTATGCATAAGTCTCCGACCTCTCCCCTCGGCAAATTTCTGGTCGCCAATTTCTCGGCGTCTCCGGGGGCCGGGGTGAGTAAATCACCGGACTCGCAACAGTGCCCGACCACGACTTGTTCCATTTCCTCGCGAAACTTGTTCGTACCCTCCTCGGGGACCAGGACAATCGGATGTTGCGCACCATACAAACTAGGTCGGAGAATCTCGGTCATTCCTGCATTCAATTTAAGAAAGCGATACCCTTCGCTTCCTGTGGAGGTGATGTCTTGCACCGTCGTAACCAGGCTACAGGCGTTGGCCAAAAGAAAAGTTCCTGGTTCGATTTCCAAGGTCAGTTTCCTTCCGGTTTCTGCAGCGAAACTCTCGAAGAGTTGCTTGACGGGTTCGCCGATTTCCCGAAGGTCGGTGGCTTGCTCGTCACTCATTCTGGCCACCTTGTATCCTCCTCCCAAATTCAGGGTGTGGACGTCTTTAAAGTTCCGCACAAGGTCGAGGCTCATGGAGGCCACTTTTTTCCAAACTTCCGGGTCTGAGCCCGATCCGATATGAGTGTGGATTCTTTCCACCGTCAGCCCGTACTCTTTGCAGAGAGATTTCGCTTCTTCGAGGTCATCTTTCCATATTCCGAAACTGCTTGAGGGACCTCCGACGTTCGTCCGGTTCGTTCCCCCTGAACCAAGTCCGGGATTGAAGCGAAGGCCCACGGGTTCACCTTGTCCCCATTGTCCGAACTTTTTAATTTGGTTCAAGGAGCATAGGTTGGTCTTGACCCCATCCTGTATCCAGTACCTGAACTCGTCCGGGAGTTCCTGCGTGCTCAAGGAGATCGATTCGGTACCCACGCCCGCCCGGACCGCCCGTTCGACTTCGAAACCGGAGCTTGCGTCAATGCCGAGTCCTTCGCTGTTGAGGATCCGGACGATAGCCGAAGTCGGCGCCGCCTTCATGGCGTAGCGCGGAAAGAGGCCGAAGGCATTGGGGAACTCCTTTACGGCTCGTGCATTCGCTCGAAGCGTAGCCTCATCGTAAACAAAGGTCGGCGTGCTGAAATCTATCCTGATTTGGTCAAGATCGTCGGGAGTCAAGAATCGTAAGGAATCCATTGTAGATAGTGTAAAAGCCTATGGTAAGCATGACGGGTTCCGGAGGCAAGCCTGTCGTTACTTCTCCAAAACCCGGAAGGTCAGTTCATATTGCCCGCTACGAACCTTTTTACTGGAAAGTTCGTGCCGAAAAGTGTCTTCCCAAGGTGGGAAAAAGACATCCCCCTCGAAGGGAGCGTCAATCAAGGTGAGGTAGAGTCGGTCGGCGATGGGAATCGCTTCTTCGTAGATTTCGCTACCTCCGCAAATCCATGCAATCTTCTTCTCTTTTCGGCAGACTTCGATTGCGTCGGTCAAGGCCCCCGATTTTCGAGCCCGAGCGAAGGTGTGTTCTGGATTCCGACTCAGAGCGATGACCTGTCGGTCTGTAGCGAATTTTTCGAAATCCTCATAACATCTTCTCCCCATTATGAGAATGCCATCTTGAGTCGTCTCGAGAAAATAATTCCAGTCCTCTTCTATGTTCCAAGGTAATTTTCCCTTGTTGCCAATTACCCGGTTGTGTCCGCAGGCTGCAATGAGATTGATCATCTGAGAAAAAGAAAGTTGTTTGTTTGTCTGTAGGAAACGGTTTTCATCGATTTATTCGGACGATATGATATGGAATGGGCAAGTCAGAGAAATGCAAACGAATAGCAACCGCTTTGGGGAGAGAATCTCGTTGCCAGATTCATGGCAGCGCAAAGCCCTTGCCTCTCTAAGAGATGGGAAGGATGTTGTCTTGCATGCCCCCACTGGAGCGGGGAAAACTTACGTTTTCGAGCAACTTCTCGAGTCCGGTTGGAAAGGGCGGGCCGTTTACACGGTTCCCACCAGGGCCTTGGCGAACGATAAGTTCCGCGAATGGAAGGCACGAGGGTGGGACGTTGGTTTGGTTACCGGTGATTTGCGCTACCGGGAGAATTCACGGGTTATCGTGGCAACGCTTGAAACCCAAAGAGGATCGATGACGGAAGATCTCGCCCCCGATCTTCTGGTGGTGGATGAATACCAGTTGTTGGGGGACGAGCAAAGAGGCCCTGGGTACGAGGTTACTTTGGCCGTTGCCCCCAATCGTGTCCGTCTGCTTTTGATGAGCGGGAGCGTTGGGAACCCTCAAGAGGTAACCGATTGGTTGGCGGGGCATGGACGGGATGTCGTTCTCGTTTCGGAGCTTCGCCGACCCGTTCCTCTCGAAGAAGTTTTCGCCGAGGCCCTTTTGAAAAAACCATTCGGCGGTCGTAAAGTCAGAGGGCATTGGCCGAAGTTGGTCGCCGGTGTATTGGGTGCGGGCTTGGGACCCTTTCTATTGTTTGCCCCCCGTCGCAAGGCGGCGGAAGACTGGGCGCGGCAACTTGCGGCTGAATTACCCGAGGTGGAGCCCCTTGAGCTGACTTCTCAGCAAAAGGGAGTAGCGGGAAAGGAGTTGAGCTCT
>JAURNO010000153.1 GCA_030830145.1 Verrucomicrobiota bacterium | reverse complement strand
AAGCACATCGTAATGGATACCGGCGACGAAAAAAATCAAGAGACTAAAATAATACAAGAGGGTCGTGATGGTGGCATCCGAAGACCCCAACAGAGGATTAACCGAATTACTGGCCATCAGTCCGATTTCATAGGAAATCAAGTGACCGGCCAACTCTACGGCAAAAAAAACCATTCTCACAGTCATGGCGAGAAGCAAACCGATGCACATTTCATTAAGGGACAATAGAATGGCTCCGGCAAAATTATTCGCGAGTTCCAAATCAGCAGGAATCAGAGGATTGATTAAAATAGAAAACAGCAAGGCAAAAGCCGTCCTGATCTTGACGGGAATCATTTGCCCCGCAAATAGAGGTATTCCTAGAAAAAAAGCGCCCGTCCTTAAAAAAACGAGCACCCATACGATAATCTCCTGGGCGAAGATTGTCACTGAGCCATGGTGGGAATCATGTTGATCATCGAAATACAGAATTCCGTAAGCGTCTTGAGGATAAAATTGGCGGACAAAACAATCGCCAAGGAAACGCAAATCAATTTGGGTACGAAGGTGAGAGTTTGCTCCTGAAGGCTTGTTATGGATTGAATGAAACTAACAAGCAAACCAACCACTGTCGCCGTCCCCAAAATAGGAATAGAGAGGATAAGTCCAGTCTGAAGCAAATTCCTCAGGATATCGACCGCTAACTCCATTGTCATATCGGATTACCCTTCCTGAGCTAAGCTATATTAAAACTACCAACAAGCGACTGAACGACCAAATACCAACCGTCCACCAAAACAAACAAAAGAAGCTTGAAAGGCATGGAGATCACCACTGGAGGCATCATCATCATCCCCATGGACATCAGGGACGAGGCAACGATAAAATCAACGATGATAAAAGGAATGAAAATGAGAAAACCCATCTGAAAGGCTGTCCTCAATTCACTCAAAACAAAAGATGGAACAACGATACTAAGCGGTAGTTCATCACGGGTCATCGCTCCCTGGCGAGAAATCTCGAGAAAAAACTGGGCATCTTCTTGGCGGGTTTGGTTCATCATAAAGTCCTTCATGTGAGCAGTCGCAACCATGAGTGCGTCTGAGGACTTCATCGTATTCGCCATGTAGGGAGTGACGGCATCATCGTAAATTTTATTCCAAACCGGACCCATTACGAAAAATGTCAGAAACAAAGCGAGACCAATTATAATCTGACTCGAAGGGGCGGCATTAACTCCCACAGCATTCCTCACAAAACCCAAGACAATTACAATTCTCGTAAAGCAGGTCATCATCATGATAACGGAGGGCCCAAGGGTAAGGATGGTCATCGCAACCACCAATTGGATTGCTACACCAAAATCCCCCTCATCATTGGAACCGGAAACATCGATGCGAAGACCAGGTGAACCCGTGCCAGTAGTTTGAGCATCCACAACCGATTGAGGCAATGAAAGAAAAACCAAACCCAAGAACAAAAGAAGCAGAAATCTACCCGTGAGAATTTTCTTAATCATCTGGGTCCTTATCGCTTTGTGATTCGACTTGATTCAACTCGCGCTGAAAGTCCTGAGAGCCTGAAGAGAGCCTCGAGAGATAACTGATAGAAGAAGAACTTACGCCAATCAAATGTTTTTCAGCACCATATTGGGCAACGACTAAAAACTGACGATTCCCCAACGAACAGGTATCTGCAACAACGATCTTTCCTTCACCGGAAAGACTTGAACTGACCCTTCTTTTGCGAGTGTAATCAGCTAAAAAGTAAGCACTTGCTCCCATCAAACCAAGAACCGCAACCACACGAACCAAGAGCCAGGGATCACCCCATGCGTCCATATCGGCCAAGGAATTAACCACAGCAAGCATAGAGGGTGAACTTAAAGAATGCATCGAATCCTCATGCCGTCAAACCGCAACGAGCAGTCGGAAGCATCGCTGTAATCAAGAAGGAGAATCGACGATCTCGGTAATCTTCAGCCCGAACTTATCGTCAACCACAACAACTTCTCCGTGAGCTATAAGCTTCCCATTTACAAGTAAGCTAACCGGATCCTTGGCATTCTGCTTTAGTTGAATTTGGGCTCCCGGGCTCAGTTCCACGACTTCTTTCATGGGAAGTTCTGCAGTTCCAAGTTGGACCGTGACACTAACCTTCACGTCCATAACAATATCCATTTTCTTACTATCCATGATTTTTTCCAATTAATTTGACGGCATCCGCAATACTTTCATTTACCTGAAAAGCAACTTGGTCACCTTCGAGACCTATTTCACCAATGAAACAAGTACGGTTTTCAATGCGCAATTTGGTCTCCCCGATCAGTGAAGGCGACATCTCTATTACATCATCTGCCTCGAGGTTCGAAAGGTCCCTCAAAGTAAGCTCAAAGGCATCCCACTCGGCAGACACATCGACTGGAATATCATCGTAAACGTCATGCCATCTGGCAGGGATTGTTTTCTTATCGTCCTTGGTCGCAGCCATTGAGAGGAGACGACTTACGACGGGTTCCAAAGTATAGTACGGGACTGCGATTCTCATGGGACCGGAAACATCTCCGAATGAAGCCTCCATGCTGAGGATAAGCATCATTGCGTCCGCAGGTGAGGTCTGCAGGAACTTACCGCTACTTTCAGTTCCAATGATACTCGGGTTCAAGCGCATCGTGCTATCCCACTGCTTGCACCATTCCTCGAGAATGATTTGGTTGAAATCTTCGACCAATGCCTTTTCGATGTCAGTCAATCCTCTTTCCTCCGGATTCGTTGATCCTCTGCCTCCGAGGATTCGATCTACCACGGTAGCCGAAAGATGAGAATTCACGTCCAAAAGACAAACCCCGTTCAGTTCCTGTAATTTGAACATGGTTATACAGGAGGGATTTTTAACGGAGTTGGTAAAATTTGCATACAAATCCGCATTGAGATCCTCAAGCTCAAGATTGAACTCGGTTCTCAGAAACATGGATAAATGACCTGCTAAATAATAGACGAACTGTTCGGACTTCGTCTTGAGTTTACTTAAGTCGGCATCGGAAAGAACGATTGGGTTCGTAAAGTCGTATTTCTTTATCTTGACGGAGGATGGATCGGTCAACTTGGTTCCGTCATGGAGAAATATCAATCCACCGCCACTTGAGTTGTCGATTTCACTTAAATCGAAACTTTCGTCAGAAAAACTGGGATCCTCTTCCATGAAATAAAAATTGGTAGGGTTACTGTACGACAAATTGAGTGAAGTAGATATGCCTTACGATATCGCTCTCACCACTCCGGTATTCTTTAAGAATAACGGAAAAACCTTTTTTCAAGTCAACCCTCACACGTTCCTGAAAACCATCCAACTGAGCGTCCTCATAGGAATAACCGCCCATAATCTGAAGAGCCTTGTCCCGAATCCTATGCTCGTTGAGTTGGAGTACCTTCTCAAAATCCCCAGCCAAACCTTCAAGCTTCAGCTCGACATTGATATAGCGCGACTTGATCGGTCCTCCTAAATTGGTGATAAGACCAGTCAACTCAAAGTACTGAAGATCACCTGCCGACTCCATATTCAGGGGTTGCGAATCCCCGGTGGTCGAAGATGCTTGGGCAGGTTTCTCATTGAGTTTGAAAAAGATAATCATTACACCGGCCGACAAAAGCGGTGCCAAAATGATCGCTTAAGCACTTGCCATTTTCATTCCTCCAACGTCGGGAGAAAATATCGTCATGTTTTCGGGATCCTTGTTCTTT
>JAURNO010000152.1 GCA_030830145.1 Verrucomicrobiota bacterium | reverse complement strand
TTGTGGATTGTGGTGGGGTTGAACAAATGCTTCTCACCGTTTGCCCGCCACTGATAAACACCTCCGGCATCAAGAGGTAACGCCTTCTCGTCAGGTCGTGGAGAAAAAGCGAATTGGTGACGGTGACGCGCCTCCGAGGCCAGAGTATCAATACCAACTCCTTCAACGCGAGACGCAGTTTTGCAGAAAAACTCGTCTATAACAGACTGGTTAAGACCAATAGCTTCGAAAATTTGAGCTCCACGATATGAAGCAATGGTGGATATGCCCATCTTGGACATGGTTTTGATCACTCCGTTCAAATTGGCCTTGAGGAAATTTTGGCAGGCCGCCTCGGGGTCCTGGTCAAGGTCTCCGCTATGGATCATGTGCCTGACTGATTCGAGGGCAAGGTAGGGGTTGATCAGGTCAACGCCATAACCGATCAAAAGGGCAAAATGCTGAACTTCTCTTGGCTCTCCACTTTCCAGAACAATGGACACCCTCGTTCTGGTGCCGCGCCTGATAAGATGATGATGAAGCCCAGAACATGCCAAGAGAGCAGGCATCGGAGCTTTTTTCTCAGTAAGATTGCGGTCGGAAAGGATGATTACGTTCGTTCCGCCCTCTATCGCCAAGTCAGCTTCTTCGAAAAGAGAATCTAGAGCCGACTTCAAATCGTCTCCATCTTGGGAATCGGGGTCGGGGTCAAATAGAATGGGTAGTTTCTTGACGAGAAACCCTTCCGGCAAAGCACCTTCTAGTTGCCGAACGACACCATCCGCTACAAGAGGAGATTCGTACTTTATCATACGGCAACTCGCCTGACTGGGGCTGGTCAAGTTACCTTCGGAACCAAGAAAGGTTACGGATGCAGTAACAATTTCCTCTCTGATCGGATCGATTGGAGGGTTCGTTACCTGAGCAAATAATTGCTTGAAATAATTGTACAGAGACTGTGATTTTTCAGAAAGCACCGCCAAAGGTGAATCATTCCCCATGGAACCCAAAGGTTGCTTGCCGGATTGAGCACTTGGGCCAAGAAGAAAACGCATATCTTCAAAGGTGTATCCAAACGCTTTCTGACGAGTAAGCAGACCCAAGAAATCGTCTGCTTCGTAATTGGAAACAGGCGGAAGATCGGAAGCTTGCAAAAGAGACGTCTTGAGCCAATCACCATAGGGTTGTTCAGCGGCAATTCCTTCCTTTAGTTCAGAGTCATCGATTATACGACCTTTCTCCATGTCAACGAGGAACATTCGGCCAGGTTCGAGTCGACCCTTTTTTACCACGGTTGATGAGGGGATCGAAGACAGAACGCCTACCTCGGAAGCCAATATGACCTTGTCGTCGCTCGTAACGTAATAGCGGGAAGGTCTCAACCCATTCCGATCAAGAACAGCACCTACCTGCACGCCATCGGAAAAAGCGATGGAGGCCGGACCGTCCCAAGGTTCCATGAGACAAGCATGAAATTCATAGAAATCCCTTTTGGCTTGAGCCATGTCGGAATGCTTTTCCCAAGGCTCGGGAATCATCATCATCATGGAATGCGCAAGGCTTCTTCCTGAAAGCGTGAGAAACTCCAAACAATTGTCAAACTTCTGAGAATCGGAACCGTCTTCTCTGATAATTGGAAGCAGTTTTTCCAAATCGTCTCCAAAGACCTCGCTGGCCAATTGATACTGGCGGGCATAAGTCCAGTTCTCATTGCCGCGAACGGTATTGATTTCACCGTTATGACAAAGATACCTGAAAGGTTGGGCACGCGGCCAACTTGGAAAGGTATTGGTAGAAAACCTTGAATGGGTCAACGCAAGGGCAGACTCCATATCCGGGTCACTCAAGTCAGGAAAATATTGCTCGAGTTGCTCCGTCGTAAGCATGCCTTTGTAGGTGATTGTTCTAGACGACAAGGAATTAACGAAGAATGGCACATTCCCAGTGATGTCTTCACTGTATCTCAACCGATGAGTCATGATGCGTCTCGCGAGGTAGAGTTTGCGTTCGAATTCCAACCCGCGTTCACAATACTCAGGGCGGCTAACGAACACCTGCTCCATAACGGGCTCACATTCGGAAGAAGCTTTGCCGAGGATGCCGCTGTTTACAGGCACTCTTCTCCAGGCCAAAACTAAGAGGCCTTCCTCGGAGAGTACTTTCTCAACTGTTTGTTTTTCGCGACTGCGGTCATCGTCGTTTTGGGAAAAATAGATAAAACCAGCTCCATAATCACCGTCGGGAGGCAAATTTATTGAAAATTCGGCCTTTACCTCACGCCGCAAAAACTTGTCCGGAAGTTGGATGAAAATACCCGCTCCATCACCGGTAATCGGATCACACCCACATCCTCCTCGGTGATCAAGATTGACGCAGATCTCAAGAGCCCCGCGAACAATATCATGGGATTTTCTTCCCTTCATGTCGACAATGAAACCCATCCCGCAATTTTCATGCTCGTTGGTGGGATCATAAAGACCTTGTTTATGTGGTGGTGTCATCAAATGTGTTGTAGGTATAAAATCTTTTATATTCTGAATTCCCCGCTCAGCAAACAGGGGAATGTACCATTTTGCCCTACCTGTTTTTTCGGTCAAGGCTTTTAGGGACACCTTTCGAAATTTTTCCTTCGAAAAACTTCACTAAGAATAGGAAGTTTTTCGTGACATCGAGTGTCCATAACATAAAAACCGTTTGATTCCGCCATTGGTTTTATTTCGGTTACACGAGTGCTCTCAATCCCTGTAGTGAAACGGAAAAAACCATATAACATCCTCAATAAAAGAAAATGGGATATTTTAAATTTTCTCCCCTCGCTGGATCGTGTCTCGGTAAAATCCACATTGATAAAAACCCCACCACTTTCCAAGCAGTCCAATACCTTCGGAAGCAATTTCATTATTTGATTTTCCTCAAAGCAATCCCACAGGAAGCAAGTGCAGGCAGCGTTGAATTGCACTTGAGGTAAAAACTCCTCGAAAGGTACCTTACAAAATAAAACTCTTTGGCGGTCATGATCGGGTACTCTCGATTTTGCTTGCTTGACCATTCTTTCAGAAGGTTCGACAACTGTGATCATCGCTTCCTGATTAACTTCGAGAAGTTTTCGGAGAAAAAAACCACACCCTTCTCCGATAAGAAGGATTTTTTTTGAATTTTCAATGTGGCTTAAATGACTGCAACGCATTTGCTGAAGACTTGAACCGAACAAAGCTTTTTCCAAAAACAGGTAAGAACTTGCTACTTTGTCAAAACAGATCGACATGAGAAGTCGCTAAAATAAACAAAGGTAAAACCCAATAACCCTGGTCTATGATCATTCTTTTTTCATTTTTGGTTAGAAAGGGCACTAGATCAAGGCACAACACGAATAAACAAACCGCCAAGGAATGAACAAACAATAAAACTCCTATAAAATCCGCTGTACCCGTGCAGGCCAAGAGTACCAACATAAATACTACGACATATTGTGAACTTGAAAAGATTTGAAGAAGTCGCGGACTTTGCTGCAAAAAGGTCAAGGAACCTCTCTTGGAATCGAGAGTCAGTTCCCAACGACTTATACTCAAGCAGTTGATAAACAAAAGATAAAAAACGAGAAAGAAGGCAACGAACCAGCTTACGAAGTCAAGGGATGCTTCGTATGCAGGAAAAAAAAGGCAACCAAAGGCAAGAATTCCTGCTGTTCTCATTTCCTTTGGAACTGAAGATGGGGTTCCGGTTTTTGATTCCTTTCTACAGAGGATAAAATTTGTAACACACAAACCAAACAAATGAATCCCCCATAATAAACAACCAAGAGGTAGAATCGAAAACGACCAAAAAAAAGCTCCCGAAAACAAGGCGACCCAAATTAATACAAAAGGTGCTATGTGTTTCTTAAAAATTTGGTGTCGGCTTGAACTAATGCCCTTACCAAAGCAAGGTTCGGCGAATCGATCTGCACTGTAACTAAGCCAAACGGCTGTTCCAAGTATCAAATGATGATGAATTTCAAGGCTAACTGAAAAGACTTCAGCAATGAGTCCTTGCCAAACAACAGCGATAAGAGGTGCGTCCAAACTTACATCGTTGAGGCAAAGGATCGGTGAAAAACTCTTTTTCAATCGAAACCGAAAACCATCCTTGTGTTTGCTATTTTTTGAATTTGTTAGTATTGATTCCAAGATGAAAATAAAAGCTTATCTTAAACCACACTGTGGTTGGAGCATGGGAGTACGTGCGATCATGGATAAATATTCACTCGATTATGAAGACCTCGACATCATCAACAATCAACAAATTTATGCTGAAATGGTTGAAAAATCGGGACAACCGTTGTCTCCGTGTGTCGAATTGGATGGCATCATGCTTGCCGATGTAAGCGGCGAAGAAGTTGAAAACTACATGCTCTCCAACAAACTGGTCGAATCGACCGAAAAACAAGCAAGCGCCCCAACCAACTCTCCCTGCCCAGATGAAGTGCACGAACAACGAGCGAACCAAGGCAATGACAGTTCTCCCGTGCGCTTCTTCTAAACCCACCTAGAACCAGACAAATTATTAGATCATGACCTATGTCGTAACCGAAAAATGCGTCGACTGCAAGTACACCACTTGTGTTGCCGTTTGCCCCGTCGACGCCTTCCACGAATTGCCGGACAGACTTTACATCAACCCGGAGACATGTATTGACTGCAATGCCTGCATGGACGAATGCCCTGTTGAGGCAATTTATCCCGATATGGATGTACCCGACGAACTCCAAGAATGGATCGAACTAAACGAGAAGGCAGAAGAGCATCCACAACTCGTTGGTCAAATGGACCCCCTTAAAGGACCCAAATGCGTCGATTCAAACGCTGATCAATAGGACTTTTTAGAACTTCCGAAGGGAACATAATCACAATCTCCCGCCTTTTTTTCAACTATGTTGAAAGCACTCATTGTGATCATTTAGCAGTATGCCTAACGTGACTGCCCCTGGCAAGCCTTATATGCAACAGATCAACAGCTTTGTTAACCTTTTAAAACTTTGATTTGACTTATTCCACAATCACTATACAAGATAATTTTAGTTTCAATTACCAGTCATTTGCCATTGCCCATATCCAATGAAAATTCGTGTATTATCCGTTGATCTTTGCGTCAAGAGAGGAAAAGATCATTTTATAGACAAGTCCAAAGGTCAGAAATGCTACACTCTGTATGTGTTCAAGAGCTCTGCACTCGCCAAAAC
>JAURNO010000151.1 GCA_030830145.1 Verrucomicrobiota bacterium | reverse complement strand
TATGCGCATTCTGAATTTTTGATTAGATTTCTTTCCAATAATGGGCAAACTTAATCGGCTCGATTGAAGATTTGACCTTATGAGCGTAAATTTTCGTTGATCTCCCTCGGGAAAAAGGAAAGAAAGATTGAGTGGGAATTATTTTGGAGGATAGGATCAATGATTGAAGTAAATGCTGTGGTGTACGGATTGGCCGAGATAAAACTGTTCGAGTATTTCGTGGATTCGAACATTGCCGGCAAGATCGTCATTGCGTTTTTGGTTGTCATGAACTGTTACGCAATGACCTTGATGTGGACGAAGTATCAGGAGTTGAAAAAAGCCATAAGCCATAACGCCCGAGACGAAAAGAGACTGAACGATTTACCTTCGATCTATGATTACGATGACGCTCTTTTCCCTGGTGAAGGAAGCCCTTATCTAAAGATCTGTTCCCGTGCCATGGAAGCGGCTCGAAGAAGCATGCAGGACGGCAAGGTGCGCATGAATTACGTTGAGAACGCCATTCGTCGGGCCTTGGCGGAAGTGGGAGACCGCTACGAGGCCAGAATGTATT
The DNA here is from genome assembly GCA_030830145.1 of Verrucomicrobiota bacterium. Classification (GTDB taxonomy): domain Bacteria; phylum Verrucomicrobiota; class Verrucomicrobiia; order Opitutales; family Seribacteraceae; genus Seribacter. The sequence continues at coordinate 10,397 of JAURNO010000151.1, read as the reverse complement.
GGTTGGCGACTATCGTTTCGGGAGCCCCTTTCCTTGGACTGCTTGGCACTGTCTGGGGGGTCATGGACGCCTTTGGGACGATGGATAGCGGAGGGGCGACGATCGAGCATTTGGCTCCAGGCGTCTCGGGGGCCTTGCTGACTACGGTAGCTGCTTTGTGCGTGGCGATTCCGATTGTCTTTTTTTACAACGGGTTGCTTGGCACGACACGCTCGGCAATGACCAAGCTTGAAAACTTCGCCAGTAATTTGGCGGACAGAATTGAGCTGGAGAAAGATTCCTGAGGTCACCGCTGGAGAAATTCAAACATGGGAAGAGATTTCAAAAGGAAGAATAAACTGGCGGTCATCTCTGATTTGAACGTCACGCCATTGATCGACTTGGCCTTTTGTCTTCTCATCATTTTTATGATCACAACTCCGGTTATCGAGCAGTATAATCGGATCGATTTACCCGAACAAGCCTCCGATTCGTCACAACCTCCTCCGGAAATCGACGACAAGTTTATCACCATAGACGCCGAAGGCTCCTATCAATGGGGCAAAGACGACATAAGCGTGCAGCAATTGGAAAGCCGCTTGGACGAAATTGCCAATGCTCAGGGCGAACAACCTGTGATTCATATCCGGGCGGACCGAAAACTGATCTATGAGAAGGTCATCGACGTGGTCAACATGTTGAAGGAGAGGAACCTGACCAAGCTAAGCTTGGACACGAAGGCAAGTTGACTTTCTTGGTGGAGCCATTTGGGTGTCTCTTTTGACTTAGCAAAATACCTGTTTTACGATAGGGTATGGTTGTGAGGTTCTTGTTCCTATGACGACGAAAACAAATGGAGACTCCTTGGCGAAGTTGCAGAAGATCCTTGGTGCCTGTCTTGTTTTGGACGAAGAACAGCTCTCCACGGCTTCCTTCGACGGGCTGAAGATCGAGGGGCGCCCCGAGGCCGTTATCAAGCCTTTGGTTCCAGAGCAAGTAGGTGAAGTACTTCGTGTCGCATCCGAGTTTTCCACACCCGTGACCACTCGAGGAGCAGGTTCATCTTTGACCGGAGGGGCAACCCCGATCCGTGGGGGTTGGGTTTTGGATTTAAGCGGTCTGGATACAATCGATCTTGATCCCGAAAATATGTTGGTCCGATGCGGTCCCGGTGCAATTGTCGGGGACTTGCAGAAAAAAGCTACTGATATGGGGCTTTTTTATCCACCCGACCCTTCCTCCAAGAAGTTTTGCACCATCGGGGGGAACATAGCATGCAATGCAGGGGGATTGCGGTGTGTGAAATATGGAGTGACCCGGGATTACGTACTTTCTCTTTCGGGTTATCTTGCATCAGGTGATTTCGTCACTTGGGGGAGGGCGACCCGCAAGTTTGCTACCGGATACAATCTTCGAGATCTTTGGATCGGAAGCGAGGGGACTTTGGGGGTCGTGACCGAGGCGACCCTCAGGCTCATTCCTCATCCACCTGATCGCCGGACTTTTATTGCGGCTTGCCCAAGCGAGAAAATGGCCCTGACTGCTCCCATTTCCCTGATGAAGTTGGGTTTGCAACCCTCCATTATCGAGTTTCTTGATCAATGGACCGTTGACTGCCTGCAGAAATATACAGGTAGAGAAATTTTTCCCGGGTTAGGCGCCAACCCCGTATTGCTCATCGAATTGGATGGGGTCGGGGCTTCGCTTGAAGCCGACTCCGAGATTCTCAAAGATTGGCTCGAAGACATATCCCTTCAATCATCCGTGGCCAAAACTGAAGCAGAGGCGGAAGAATTTTGGGAGGTTCGTCGGCAAGGTTCTTCATCGATGAAGAAACTAGCGGATACAAAATTAAATGAAGATGTCGTTGTTCCTCTGGACAAACAGGTCGAGCTTGTCGAATTCGTTAGTTCGTTACGGGAGCAGTCAGAGTTGAAGATCGGTGTTTTCGGGCACTGCGGTGATGGTAACCTGCATGTCAATTTCATGTACAATGAAAGCGATTCCGAAGAAACAAAGCGGGCGGTGGGTGCTTTGCGTGAATTAATGAAGAAAGTCGTGGAGCTTGGGGGAGCGATCAGTGGCGAACATGGGGTCGGCTTGGCAAAAACGCCGTTTGTTCGAATGCAATTCAATGATGCGGAGTGGAATGCGATGCAGTCCATCAAGAAAGCCTTGGACCCAAAAGGAATCCTTAATCCGGGGAAAATCTTTGACGTTTTCAATCCTTGGGAACAAAAGAAGATTTTGGCTCCCTTGTCGTGGGAGCGTCCCGAAGAAGACAAGTCGTAATTCAAATTATGAAAATTCCCAGAATATTTCTCCTCTTTCTTGGCCTTGCTTTTTGGCAACAGGCACAAGCCGGTACCGACGTCATGCACGATTGGACGGATTCCCAGGGCAGAACATTGCAAGCGACTTTCATCAAGTCGGACGGAACGACCGTTACGATTCGATGGAACGGCCAAGTAGTACCGATTCCTTTAGCCACTCTATCACCCGCATCGCAAGCTTTGGCTAGAAAACTCGCTCAATCACAAGCCACACCTGCGTCACCCTCTCCCACTCAAATGCATCCATGGACCGACATTAAAGGGCGAACATTACAGGCAATCTTCATCAAGTCCGATTCTACCACAGTCACCCTGAACTGGAACGGGCAAATCGTTCCGATTCCAATGGCGAGTCTGGACGCTGCATCACAAAACCTGGCAAAGAAGTTGTCCTCTCCTCAATCCCCGCCAAAAGAAAAAACCCGTCCTGCACCGTCGTCCCCGACCATCAAACCGACCACTGTTGAGGGTGAACTTTCCTTGGACGCGGAGCATAATTGGCAAAGCACGGACGGAAATATTATCAAGGCAAAATTCATGTCATTGGAAGGAGATGACCTAAATCTTGGCCTTTTTGGTGGTCGCAGGGAGAGTTCGGTTCCCTTGTCCCGTCTATCCGCTGATTCACAGGCTTTGGCCAAAAAACTTCACGGAATTTACGCCCAAAAGGCAAAAGCCGCAATACAAGCTTCTAAAAAGAGAAAGTCGATGAAGTTGCCGGTACTTACCGCCGACGCTCTCGACGCAATGCACATGTGGAAAAGTTCGGACGGCAACGATATTGAGGCGAGTTTTGTTGCGGCGAGTGATTCTCATCTTACCTTGGTGATGGCCCGAAACCCGAGTCGTCCTTATGAAATTCCTTGGAATCGTTTGGATGAACCTTCCCAGGCCTTGGGCGAAGGCTTGCGTAGACTTAAGGAGAAGCTTATCCCCAAGAACCCCAAGATCATTCCTGCCAAGGACGGACGACTTGCCTATTACGGGGAAGGGAAGTGGAAGGGGTACAACACCGTTCTGGAGAGTGCCATATACGACGTTGCCTTAAGTTCCAACGGACATACCGTGAACATTTGGCTCAAGGAGTTTGGCTCGAACAAGAACGAGGGAGACGGTGAACGAGCAACTGACAGGCCTTTGCAGGTCCATTTCCGAGCTGCCTACTGGCTTAAGAACGATGGGAAGAGAAGGGTTCGCAAGTATAGGAAAGTCATTTCATTCGATAACCCTCCTGAAGTCTCCTTGGATCGCGAGGAAACGACGATCAAGGGAACTTATGACAACGGCTCGACTTTCGAGTACACGATGGAGATCAACCACCGTGGGCTGAGTTTTTGGGGTAAGATGAAAGAAGGCAATAGCGAGGAGCATCCCACGGTTTTCTCCATTATCGCACAGAGTCCGAACATTGCTCCCCAAGCTACCAAAGAGGGGTTGACCTTGGCGGCGATCAAGGAAATCGTTGGGACGGGTGCCCTTTACGTCGACCCTTTGGAAGCAAAGCGCATCAAGTTGTCAATGTCGGAAAAGTGGGACGACTTGAAAAAGGAGTACAACGGGAGGACCGCAAATCCGATCAAGTCAGCTGAGCTGAACGGTAAGCCATTCGGTTCTCACAAAATCATGTTGGCTCCGACCAACGTCAAGGGCATGCATTTTCATTGGGGTAAAGGATATAGTGGGATGTTTCCTTTCCAAAGCATCTACCTTTCCTATCGTACGGAAGGTGCCCTCAGGGCCATTGAGAGCTATGGCGAGGGGAAGGTTGATTCGGATCGTTTGATTATCCCCAAGAACAAGCGTTTAAACGTGAATATCATTCGTGGTCGGGGGTAGTCTTTCATTGAGATTGATCAAGGCAATTCCTTGGTTTGCCCTTTCTTTCTCTTTGTCTGCAGAGAAAATTCGGGTCGCTTCTTTCAACCTGCAGAATTACCTGATCATGGATCGGGTCGTTGAGGGGAAATGGAAAAGGGACTACCCCAAGCCAGAAAAAGAAAAACGGGCATTACGAGCGATCCTCAAGGAAGTGAATGCCGACATTGTTGCTTTTCAGGAGATAGGGAAAAGACCTTTCCTCAATGAACTGTGGATGGATCTAAACGTCACGAATGGACCGATTTATCCTCATGCCATATGGATGCCCGCAGGGGATCCGGAAGAGGTTAGGCACCTGGCCTTGTTCTCGAAAATTCCATTTCGGGCAATCAAGATGCATCGCGACATAGAGTTTCCTTATTTCGGGGGTCGCAAAACTCCCGACCGAGGGGTTCTTGAGGTGAGTTTCGAATCAAACGGCATCAAATGGACACTTTTCAACCTGCACCTGAAAAGCAAATGGACCGAGAGGAAGGATGACCCCGAAGCAACGATTCGAAGGGAGAGGGAAGCCCGGGCGATTCGGGATTATCTAAGGAAATCGAATCCCCCGCCAAGTAAACCGCTATACTTGGTCTTGGGTGATTTCAATGATCACCGGAATTCAGCCCCTTTGCGCAGGTTCCTGCAAGTGAACGATACCGTGTTGACTTCCATGGTGCCTTGCCAAGATTCCCGAGGTCATAGGTGGACGCACCATTGGGGTAAGGCGGACAGCTATTCCAGGTTCGATTACATTCTCGCAACACCGCAGATGCTTACAAGGCAAGTTGCAGGCTCAGCCAAGATCGTGGACGGTCCCAACTCGATCCTTGCCTCCGATCATAGAATGATCTTTGCCGACTTTCAGTTTTGACAATTCCTTCGTGAGGGCTTTGTGGAAAGCCACACTTGCGTGTTGCAATTCAGTAGTAGTGGAAGTCCGTTGAGGTGACCCCAAGTCTGCATGGGCCAACACTCTCGTGAATGACCAGCTTTTGAGCTTTCGTCTTTTCGCGGAGGGCAGGGTAGCGCCAGGAATCGTCTACAATGATAAGTCCCCCGGTTTTGCCAGCCCATTTTTCGGCAAGATCAAAGCAGGATTCGCGGGCTGACCAATTTGATTCCGGTCCGAAATGATCTTCTCCATCAATTATTATAACATCGTAGGTTGATTGAAGAGCTATTGCATAAGAAGAACCCAAAAATGCCTCCTCGCTCTCGAGATTGATTTCACGAAGGTGTAGCCGTGAGTTTGTTGCCTCTTGCTGTTTTAAGATCTTCTCGACCTGTTTGAACCACTTCGGGTCATGCTCTATTGTCGTAAGATCCTTGCATCTCTTGGCAAGAAATATCGAAGATCCGCCGGAGCCCCACTCGAAGACGCGATGGTTATGATCGAGATGCTTCTCCAATTCTTCAATTGCAGATTGAGACCACCAAGGAAGTCCTAGCTCCAAAGGTGTTTTTTGGGTGAGAGAGTATTTGAAATAAGGAACCAAGTGCCACGGGTTCGAGCAAAAGCAACCCAAGAGCTTCAAGCTTCTTTGAAAATTCGTCAGGTACATTACGAATTTTTCAAATTGATTCAAAGAGGCGAGCCGAACTCAAGATTCTGTAGCGGAAAGCCAAAGGTTTTTCTTTTCGATCATTTCGACGACGCAATTCGGGAGGTTTTCTTTCCAATCCTTGCTTCGCTTGCAGACGCGATCGAATACGTCTCGGGAAAACAATTGCATGTTTTCCCGGTCGCAATTCTCAATGGTTTCGAGAAATCCGTTTTCGCGGATGTATTTGTAAAGATTGCGCAAGTTGTCCGCTACCAGAAGGTTCTCGATCGTGACCAACCCATCTTGATCGATTTCGACTTCGACATTGTCTCCTATTCCGATTTGCTCGCCATATCTTTGGAAATTCGAAAATTCGATGGGGTAGGCGTAGATTTTTACGTTATCTTTGAAGAGAATGCCAAACGCCTCCAGGATGCCACCTTCCATTTGAGAATAGTAGGTTTCTTTGAAAATATCGGCCAAGTTATTCAATCCCATGACCAACCCGATTGGTTTGCTTACGTATCGCCTTAGATAAGAGCTAAGCTTGTAGTATTCAAAATAATTGGAAACCAAAACCCCGTACCCGCATGAATTGATGACTTCGATTCTTGCGATAAAGTCATCGTAGTCAATATCCCCGGTGCTGAGCAGGTTTCCTACCGTCAACTCCATGAATGCTTCAATCCGGTCTTCGTCGACGTCTTCACGGTTTGAAAACTGAGACTTTGCCTTCTCGAGCATATCAAGGTTAACCTGGGTAACCGGTCGGAAACTTCCTCTTTCGACCAAGCATGCCTTTTTGTAAAGTTTTTCCGCGGGTTGAACGATATGACCCGAGTGATCGAACATAATGGCATTGGCTAGTCCGGTTTCGGCGAGCTTCAGGCAGAGTATTCGGTTGTCCATCGATTCGAACTCAGGGCCATTGAACTCAATCATGTCGACCTCGATTCGTTCTTTGCCAATACCATCAGCTAGGCTAGTGATAAGTTTGTCGGGGTCATTTGCGTAGTTGAATGCGCCGTAAACCAGGTTTACGCCGAGCATACCAATTGCTTCCTGTTGGAGTTGGTTGTCGCGATCGAGCATTCGGACGTGAAGGATGAGGTCGTGATGCTCGGATTGAGGGTGGAGTTGGAAGCGAATCCCCATCCATCCATGGCATTCGTTTGTTTTATGATAGTTCAGTGCGGAAACCGTATTGGCAAAGGCGAAAAAGAAGGTTTCCGAACCGCGGTTCTCGGAAAGTCTTTGATCGAGTAATTCGTATTCGTGCGACATCATTTGAACGAGTCGCTTTCTTGATACGTAACGACCTGCTTCACCGTAGATGGCGTCGCTGAACTTCATGTCGTAAGCCGACATCGTTTTGGCTATGGTTCCCGCAGCTCCACCTGCCTGAAAGAAGTGTCGGGCGACTTCCTGCCCGGCACCGATTTCGGCAAAAGTCCCATACTTGGATGAATCCAAGTTAACGCTGAGGGCTTTTCTCTCGACTGTAAGGTCCTTGTCTTCCATAAATACGCTAAAGTGCCTTCTTTTTCGGGTGAGGCAAAGTTTTTCTTCGCCCTTGTTTCAAAAGAAGTTTTTTTTACCTTAAGCAAACATGAAGCCTTTTTTTGTAGATGTCTTAAAGCGACTCGCGGTTACCGCAGTATCGACAATTGTTCTCGCCTTGTTTTCGATCGTTCTACTGAGCGTGTTTTTCTCGGCTTTGCTCACGGACAAACAGGTAAAAGTCGAGAATGGGTCCTTTCTCGTCCTCGACCTCAGTATGAACCTCACGGATCGCCCTGCGAGCATGCGATTGGAGGATCTTACGCGACAGGCTCTAACAGACCAAGTCGATCCTCCGCATTACAATTTACTTGAAGTCCTTCGCTCGCTTCGAAAGGCGAAGGAGGATGAGAACATAATCGGTATCTTCATCGAGGGAGGTTTTTTGCCATCGGGTTACGGATGTGGATACGAGGCTGTTCGGGAGTTGGTTGATGGTATCAAGGAGTTCAAGTTGAGTGGAAAACCCGTAATCGGGTTTTGCCACAGTCCCACCCAACTCGATTACCTGGTTTATTCGGTTTGCAGTGAGTTGCATATGGATCCTGCCGGCACGATGTTGCTCAATGGTTTGGCCAGTGAAGGGACTTTTCTAGGCGACGCTCTCGATAAGTATGGCGTGGGCATTCAGGTCGTGCGGGTAGGAGAATTCAAGGGTGCCGTGGAACCTCTGACCTCTTCTGGCTTCAGCGAGGAAAACCGCATGCAAGTGAGTAGGTTACTTGATTTGCGCTGGAGCAATTATTTGAGTTCGATTATTGAAAATCGTTCGCTCTCTGTCGACCTGTCCGATCTCAACGAAACCCTGAAGTCAAACTATCTGTTTGAGCCAGCTCAAGCAAAAGAAAAGGGCTTTGTCGACTTCATCAGCCCCCTAAATGAAATGCTTGATCGCTTGGAGTCCCAAGGTAAGCTCGACGCTGATTCTGGCGAATATGCAAAGGTTTCGCTCCTGGATTATCTTGCCCGACCAAGTTCTCCTTCGGTCATGGAGGAAAAAATGAACAATGGTGTTCCCAAAGTCGCGGTTCTCTATGTTGAGGGGGCGATTACAGATGGGTGGAGCGATGATGGGCTCTCTGTCGGTGGAAGTGAAATTGCCGACAGGATTCGTGAGATCAGGCTTGATTCACAATACAAAGCATTGGTTATCCGAGTAAACAGTCCCGGGGGAAGTGTATCCGGTTCCGATGCAATTTTGCTCGAAATCAAAAGGGCCCGCAAAGATGGATTGCCGGTAGTGGTCTCGATGGGAGCTGTTGCAGCCTCGGGCGGCTATTGGATCTCCACGGAATGTGATTATGTCTTTGCGGGAAAACAAACCATAACTGGCTCTATCGGAGTATTTGGAGTTCTCCCTAACGTCAAAGACTTGGGGGCTCGATTCGGTATTCATTGGGATGTCGTCAAAACGCAGGAATCTTCCGATTTAATGACGATTTCGCGACCCAAAACCGAAGTCGAACTACAGGTTATCCAAGGCTATGTTGACCGGATATATGATCGTTTTATCCAATTGGTCGCAGAAAGTCGATCGAAGGAGTATGCGGATATCGAAGCCATTGCTCAGGGGCGCGTATGGATGGGAGAAGACGCTTTGAAAATAGGACTGATCGACGAGTTTGGTGGGATTGAAAAGTCGATTAGACATGCAGCTGAGCTGGCAAAGCTAAAGAAAGGTTTCGATGTGATTGAATTTCCTCAACTGGGTAGTCCTTTCGATGCCTTCACCGAGGCTCTGCAGGCTTCTTCAACGAAGATTGCCTCTTCGAGTTTGAGCGGCCTTTCTTTTGAAAAGATCATTCGTGACATGCGAATTTTGATATATAACCTAAGAAATCTCAATGACCCGAGGTATGCCTATGCGATGCTTCCCTGGTACTCGGGTTCATTTGGTTTCTAACTATTCCGAAACAAATCATTCCAATCAAATGAGTAAAGAAGTAATATTACAGAGAAATTGCCTTGCAACCATTATCCCTGCAGGGGACGAGGTCACCTTGGCCGAGGGGGCCACTTATTCCATTGCTCAATCGCTCGGGGGCTCGGTTACCCTCCGTGATCTCAACGGTCTGTACCGTGTCGGCGAAACTGAATTGGATGCTTTGGGTCAGGAAATAAAAGACGAGGTCCTCGGATCACAGAAAAAAGAAACAAGTTCCGGCCCTTTTAGTGAAGAGCTTCTCTGGGATGCCCTTCGTGGCTGTTACGACCCTGAAATCCCCTTGAATATCGTCGATTTGGGACTCGTTTACGACCTGCGCGTCGAAGAAGACGAGGGGCAGCGCAAAGTTTTCGTCAAAATGACTCTTACCGCACAGGGTTGTGGCATGGGGCCGGTAATAGCTGATGATGCCAAGACCCGCATTGCGAATTTAGATGAGGTCTCAGAGGCAAGCGTGGACATTGTTTGGGACCCCCCTTGGAACCCGAAGATGATCTCGGAGGAAGGAAAAAAAGTACTTGGACTAGAGTAGGGGAGTGACGGTTTACCTTTTGATATCGTAACAGAAAATCAATTCCTGGTCCCTGAGATAAAGTTTTCCGTTTGAGATAACCGGATGGGTCCAAACTTTGCCCTTGGGGTTTCGTTGTTCGGTTTGCGGAGTGATAGTGAATTCGCCCTTGGCTTTCCAACCTTCGGGTGTCGCCTCAATGAGGATAACTCTGCCGTCTCCTTCGCCCAAGCAATAGAAGCGATTGTCAGCATAAGCGATTGCACCTTTACCCAAGGATTTCTTTTCATTCCATTTTAATTCTCCACTTTTGAAGTTTTGGCACACCCATCCGTAGCCATCCGAGTAACCATACAAATAATCGCCCAATTTGATTACTCCGCCGTGATGGTTTTTCATGACCTTGTTTTCATAGACGTCTACTGGAGAGGAGCCGGCAAGTTCTACCAATTTGCAACCCACGCCATAACCAGAACTTACGTAGACATGATTATCGGCATAAACAGGGGTTGGGATAACGGCTACCTTCCCCGGCCAACTTGATTTCCACAAAAGCTTTCCGGAAGTAGCTTCAATACCAACCAAGTTTTTCATGACCAACTGTACGTACTGTCGCTTACCTTGGTTTTTGATTACGATGGGGGAGGAGTACTGAGCTCCGT
>JAURNO010000150.1 GCA_030830145.1 Verrucomicrobiota bacterium | reverse complement strand
TCCCACGACTTCCATTTCGTATTCTAGAAGTTTTTCGCGATAGAATTGGTCGTAGAAATTCGAATACTCGCTTGAACCTCTTTGAGCAAACTCTTCGGCCATCGCATCGGCAAAACCCGAAGCATTGTTTTCGGCCTGTTTCATCGCCTCAGTGAACGCTTCGTAAGTCGGTTCGAACTTCTGATTCAGCAAGCGACCATCCTTGTTTCGGATTCCAATGCTCATAATGTGCGATGACCAAATGGGAACGATTTCATCACCGTTTCTATCGAGTGAGTATACCCAAGCGGGTGCATTCTCGGGGTTTCGGTATCTCGGAATGGAAAGAATGGCTTTGGCGGCATCCTCGATCGCCCGCGAAAAACCATTCGGGGTAGGGGGTTGCGGGGGGAAGGGACGCTTGTTGTCGGGAAGGATTACCACGAGGGATCGTGTTCTCGGATAGTAAGTTAATTGATCTTTAGCAAGCAAGCCATCAGCACTGAAATTTCCCTCCTCCTTGAGTAAATCGTCTTGGGTAACATTGAGAGTTCCGGGGTTTTCGGAAACATTGAGGTCTCCTGGATGAAAGTAGGCACGATAGCCTCCGGCAGGGTTGCCATCCAAGAAAGTAACGCGGAGACGAAGATGGTTTTTTACCTTGATTTCACCAGGATCTTTGCCTTCCTCGTTCAATTTTTCATTGTATCGCAAGACATCATTGTTGGAGGCTGGATAATAGAGAGTGAAATTACCGTCCAACTCTCCATTCTTGTAGTTTTTTTCGTAGATCAGTTCTCCGATTTTGCCGTAAGCAATGAATTTGCCTGATCGATTTCCGTCTTTGTAGGCACCGGACAAAAGTTTGATTCCGTTTTTCTGCCAAAAAGTAAACCTACCGTCCCTCAATCCATTCAGAAAACCTATCTCGAAATGCTTACTCCCATTGGGATAATGGTCTACGACGTATGCCCTTTCACCTTCGCCAAAAGGCCTGTCCTCCCCAATTTGGTAAAGAATTTCCGATCCATTGTCGTCTTTGCGGTATTCCACATCGTCTGGGTGAAGTCGTTGCTCGGCACAGGACCCCAACAATAAAACAAGCGAAAACAAAAAGAATGTAGTGGATAATCCTGATAGCTTGCTGTGTGTGTACATCGTCATACGGGAAAACCGAACAATATCTACGATAGAACGGTTTTCGCAATGGAAAACTTATTGATTTCTCGATCGCACTTGTTCTGCGATTTCATCGATGTCATCCGCGGGAAGGGTGACTATACTTGTCGGTCTTCCCCGGTCCATCTTGTAAACTACGATTCCCAACCAATTCGCTTTGCCGTCGAATACGGGTGTGCCGGGGGAGGTGTTTTCGATTACAAAATCCTTCCGAGGTTTTTCAATCACTGCATTGACCCATCCTTTTTTCAAGGTGGATTGTCTGTAGAGGTTTCTACCCAACTTGCCCAAGGAAACAACTTCGTCCAATGGGAGTGGGTCTGAGGACTTGGAAGAACGCGGTACATGGGAAAAAGTCCGTTTGTCTTTTTTCTCGCCCTTTTCCTTGATCGGCAAAACAAAAGCCAAGTCCAAGTCGGTGTCCTTGAGCAGTAACTTGGCAGGCACTTCCGTCCCATCCTGCATCAGAAGCAAAACTTCGGTATAATTGACGTTAACCGACCCCCCTGGCGTGCGTATTCTCGAAAGCAGAGTCGCAGTGGGATCAACTCTGCTTAAGGACAGCACGGTCAGTCCATCCTCTGCGATGATCGTTCCCAGAGCCTCGAGTTTTTGTTCCTGGGGGGGCATGCTTCGTCCTCCGGCGCTTACCTCGACTCGAACGGTTGCCGAAACCCAAGTCACGCAATCGGCGTGATTCTTTAGTAATTTTCTCCAAGTAGTTTCGCTTTTTTGCCCAGGAAGAGCCAAGGGAATGGAAAACGCGAGCAGGGTTGTGGTCGTCAATAGAAATTTCATAGTATGAACCGGTTAGCTGTTGTCCCAATCGGGTTCGAGTTCAAGGAACAGGGTATGTATGCCTCTGCGAACGAAAAAAATAATTCGTTGAGCCTTTTGTTTAATAAGACCGTTCATTTTCTTCTCGAACTTTCCCACCTCTTTTTGCTCCGAGCCGTCGATGGAGAGAAGCAAGTCACCTTGACGTAAACCGGCCAAGGACGCCCACCCAGCAGGTTCGACGTTGTGGATCAACAAACCGGGATGGTCCTCCTTCAACCTGATGTTGACGCGGTCGCCGAAAGAAAGTTCCCGAACTGTGAATTCAAAGGTCTCATCCTTGTATTCGGGGAGTTCGTTGGGCGGAGCGGGTCTTTTTTCGAGGGTGACGTTCAGATCGAGTTTTTTTGCGTTTCGTTGGCCGGTAAACTTAACGGTGGCATCCGTCTTGTACTCCTTGATCATGTTACCGAAGATTTCCGCATCTTCCGACCGGTAGGCGTTGATGATTTGACCGTCCAACCTGAAAAGCAGGTCTCCCGCCCGAATACCTGCCTTTTGAGCGGGCGTGTCCGGGTAAACCTGAACCACACGGATTCCTTTGGTCGTTTTGGGGAGCTCCAAGGCCTC
>JAURNO010000149.1 GCA_030830145.1 Verrucomicrobiota bacterium | reverse complement strand
GACAAGATCCAAGGTGGCTTGACCGCCACACCCGTAGCTCGTGATATCCTGCAAGCATATTTCGATATCACGAGGAAAAAACTTGCCCGTAACGACACTAACCTGAATCCCAATTAAATAAAATTACCATGGTTGCCACACCCTCGACAATGATTCCCCTTGGGACGAAAGCCCCTTCCTTCGAACTTTTGAACGTCACCGACCAAAAGACCGTCGCCATCAAGCAGGATGAAAGCGCCGCTCATCTCGTTGCCTTCGTCTGCAACCATTGCCCTTTCGTCATTCATCTTTTGGAGCATTTGACCGAATACTTCAATCGACTGGAAAATGAAAAAGTTTCGGTTTACCTGATTTCCTCCAACGATGTTGCAAAATATCCTGCCGACAACCCCTCCAAGATGAGAGAACTAGCAATCGAAAGGGACTTCCATTTCCCCTATCTTTATGATGAAACACAAAGTGTCGCCAAGTCCTACAAGGCAGCTTGCACGCCGGATTTTTTCCTCTTCGACCATGAACTTTCTCTATACTACCGAGGCAGATACGACGAATCCAGACCCGGAAACGGTCTCCCCGTTAATGGACTTGACCTGAAGGGTGCCGTAGACCAACTCCTCAAAGGAGAGCCTCCGACCGACTCTCAGCATCCGAGCATGGGGTGCAACGTCAAATGGAAACCCGGCAATGAACCGGATTACTTCAAGACCTGAACTCTTGTCTTGATTCGAGCAGGCAAGGTCTATGCAAACCGCCTTATTTGCTCGTCATGACGTACACGCCATCCCAATCGTCGCCCGGAGGGTTCTCTTTCATCACTTGGCAACGGTCTATGAGGATCATGGACGGGTTGTCCTTCACTCCTGGGGTTACTCCAGGCTTGTTGGGTTCCAGGCCTTTCGCCTGTTCGAACATCTTCAGGGCTCCATCCCAATCCTGAAGCAAATACTTGTCGATACCCTGCTTGAAGCAATCCAAGCAATCCTGAGTCTCTTGCCCCAGGTCGGCCATAAATCCGGTCGGTTCGTACATGGCAACGGGTTGTGAACGCCCCTTGACAACGATTTTATCGAGGTATCGAAATGCGATGTCGTCCTTTGTTTTTTCAGACGCAAGCTTGGTTTCCTCAGTAATCATGATGTACGCTCCGTAAGCCTTGGCACCACTCTCGCAACGAGCTGCCAAGTTGACCATATCACCCATCATGGTGTAATTGAAACGATCCAAAGCCCCCATGTTTCCAACCGTAGCCGTTCCCGTATTGCAACCAATACGGGTTTGCATTTGCTTGACCAAGCCGTAGCACTTCCCCCATTTATCCTCTTCCATGGCCCACTTGTCGCGCAACTCGAGTTGCTTTTCCTGCATAAGCAAAGCCGTTCTTACGGATTGGTAGGCATGATCCTTCATGGGAATGGGAGCACCATACATGGCCACGATTGCATCCCCGATATACTTATCAAGCGTACCTCTTTCCTCTTGTAGAATATTGGTCATGGCCGTGAGGTATTCGTTCATGAGGTCGACCAAACCCGTGGGGGTGAGCAATTCCGAAAAACTGGAAAAAGCCTGAACATCGCTGAAGAAAGCTGTAATTGCTGTTTCTTCTCCCCCCAAATGCGGTTCCTCTCCGGACTCCACCATCTGATCGACCAAGTCAGCCGAAACGTAACTCCCGAACATGCCCTTCAGACGGCCCTTGGCCTTCTGTTCAACCACCATCATAATGATCAATCCAATAAAAAAGGTACTGGCGCCCGCCGAAGCAGGAACGGCCAAGGGCATTATGATATGGTTTTTAGAAAAAAGGAAAAAAGCCAGACCAACGAACAAAACCAAAACGATTACCCCCACCCAATTCGACCAAGGCGCACTATTGACTGCAAGATAACCGAGAACCAAACAAACGGCCAAGATCAAAAGGGAAGAGGAGAGCTTTCCATCGAGAGTCCTTTTCAAGTAAAGTCCACTGGATAAGGTTTTAATGACGTTACCATGAACCGATACCTTCGGCACCGGATCTTTGTCCATGGGTGTCGGAGACAAATCCTGAAAGGTTGCTTCGGTCGGTCCAATTAAAACAATTGAGTCTTCAAACTGCTTAAAGAAAGACAGATATTGATCTCTCTCCATTTCGGCTTCCTTTATTTTTCCCAGGTTAAAAGCCAACAAGGCCTTCGATATGGAGATAGCGTCCGCGGAACTTTTCAGAAGTTCTGCTACCGGGGAATCATCTTGGGAGGCACCGCTTGTAATATTATCGAGGTCAGCGATTTTTTCCTCCAATGAGTCCAACTCCTTCTCTTTGGGATCAATTTGAGACTTTTGAATGACGGCGGACAAGGCAGGGAATTGTTCCACCCTTTTCTTAAGTTCGTTTACTTCGGTTTGGATCGCGAGCTTTTGCTCTTCAAGCCTTCTCTTCGAAACATCATCTAATTGGGATATTTCTTTATCCAATAACTCCAATTCCTTTTCCTTGGGTTCAATTTGGGATTTTTGAATCACGGCTGAAAGAGCAGGAAATTGCTCCACTCTTTTCTTGAGCTCGTTTACTTCGGTTACGAGATTGAGCTTTTGCTCTTCCAGTTTATTTAACTTTTTGATTTTGCCTTTCAAATCCCCGGCAACCGAGAGTTCCCTCAGCTTCATGTTAAGACTACCCAGATCCGCAGCAAACCTATCCGCATCCTCGCTCGTGAGGATTTCGGAAGTGAAATCTTCAAAAAGCCCCGAAGATTTCTCCAGTTCGGCAAGTTCATCCAAAAGAACGGATTGATCCGTGATTGGATTTGATTTCAGGGCTCTTATTTTCGTCCATAGCTCACGAGATGCAATGTGTTCGGAATGTTGGTAATGAAGATTTCTGAATCCAACTAAAGCCGCTTTCATTTTAAAAACAACTTGATCGGCATTACGGGCCTGGGTGTTTTTTTCCTCCAAATAAGTTTTGTAATTCAGTACGTCATCCATGCCACACATCGGATTGAACTCCGAAAATAAAGCTGGCGGAATGTAATTGTCCGCAATGGAGGACAGTAATTTCTCAAACTCTACGACGCCAGGGGCGTTTTCAGGCGAAACCGAACCATTGGCTGCCTTGATCATATTTTCAGCCGTCTTCAAGCGCTTCTCTTCGACACCCAAGTCTTTCATTACGCCGAGTAACTCAGAGTCTTCGGCGGGCAATTCGATTCCGTCTATTCTTTGAAGAAACAAACGCATGATCTTCGGACCTCTGGACACGTATTCCTGAAAGTTTTCAATGTTAAAGAAGTCCTTAGCCTCAGAATAGAGAACTTCGGCTTCAGCTTCATCCTTCCAATTGGAAAACCAATTGATTTCCATGCTCTGCTCTTCTATCAAGGAAACATCCACCAAGGGTTCCCCCGCAAGACTTCGGATCACGAGCGTTGTCTTTCCATCGGGAATCTCAACGGTTTTCTCGCTTACTCCATAATAGGCCATCAAGGCTTCCACCCCGAAGTGGTAAAAGCTGCGGTCCCGGACCAATGGCATGGAATTAGGTAGCGACTCGACCAATGTGTCGTTCGAGTCCTTCCAAACCAAATTGAGACGATCTCCATCCTCAATCAAGGTAGGTACCCGTGATTGGTTAAGGTCTACCCCCTCCAAACTTAATTTGGCCATTTTACCTCCCAAAATATTATATGCATGGGCTTCACCTCCTCCAGGGAACCAAAGAGGAACAATTCTTTGCATTCCATCAACTTTGCTTGGTGCTACCGTTATCGGGGCGTTGACCCCAAGGTACTTCCCGTTTGCATAAGAAAAAATAGGGTAAGTGGGACTCTCCGGATAACGGAAGCCCATTTTGCTCGAATCATAGCCTTCGTTCAAGTTGGGGGGACCTGCTAGAAAATCAACGAATTCGTTCTTGAGAAAAGGCGTCTGAACGTTGGTGAAAGCCGAAGCCAAAACAACTTGATCGGGATACTGTCGAACAAGTTCGGCAATGGCCAAATCGCTAACGAAAACATTCTTTTCCGGGACCATGCTCGAGGTGCTCTTGGGAGAGAAGATGAAATCATAGGCCACGACCCTCGCTTTACCCTGTTCCAGCAATATCTTCCCGACATCCCTGAAAAAATCGCGGTTCCAAGGGCGTTCTCCCACTTCGTCCATGCTGAGCGTGTCGGAATCAAAATTCACATACATCACCTTGGGGACCCTCGGTACGGTCTTGTTTCCTTCAACGGGCACCCTTCGAGCGGAAAGTGCTTCTTCTCGGTGCGAAAGGTTCCCTCTTGCTTTAAAGCGCAGGTCGACGGACTTGTATTCCATGAAATCCAAAAATCCAAAATGATTGAGAACAACCCAAATTAGAGGGACAGTCAAAAGACCTATGAAGGTAAATTTGGATTCCTTGCTTAACTTGAACATGGGATACGACGGTTGTTGGTTAAAGAGACATCGACGGTATCTTACAATCTCAACCTTACGCTTCTTGGCAAACCAAAAGAAATCTCCTAGTGTTTGGAGGCTCTTTTGCCTTGGACAAAAGCTCCGTTTGTTTACGCTTAGAGATTTGCACACACTTTCAAACACTATGATCGAACAACAAAGCAACAACACCCCACCCGCACCTGAAGAACAAGAACGCATAAAGACGGAAGCGGCATGGGTAGACCTGCTCCGTCAGGAAATGGGTCGTGTCATCGTAGGCCAAAAGTACTTGGTCGACCGCTTGATCGTCGGGTTATTGGCCAATGGGCATGTTCTACTCGAAGGAGTACCTGGCCTTGCCAAGACTCTTGCGGTTAAAACGCTCGCCCAATGCATGCGGGCGGATTTCAAACGAATCCAATTCACACCCGACTTGCTCCCCGCCGATGTTGTCGGTACTTTGATCTACAGCCCAAGCAAGGGTGAATTTACAACGAAAAAAGGCCCGATCTTCGCAAACCTTTTATTGGCGGACG
>JAURNO010000148.1 GCA_030830145.1 Verrucomicrobiota bacterium | reverse complement strand
TCCCAACCGAATTCGGTGATTTCTTTTTTCTCTCTCTCTGAAAAGTTTTGAGAGTCGATGGCCAATTGTACCCCCACCCAATTAGCGTTGCGTAGGATTTTGAAGGGCGGGGCTTCGTTTCCGCCCTGGACCAACATGGGTGCGAGAACTTTTGCTAATTCATCCGCTACCCATCCGAGTCCATCCAAAAGGACGGCCCCTTTTAACTTCGGAATTTTCAATTCTTTGGGGGCGCCGGGGCTAGGGAAATGGACCATCTTGGTCGGGTCGGCGTCGATGATGACGGTGAGCTTGGTGTCTAGGTCGGCCATGACTTTTTCCATGGTGAAGGTGATGGGCGGCGGCATGGGTTGCTTGAGCCCCATTTGGACCATGGCTTTTCCTTGTTCACCCATCACTACTCCGGCACCTTCCACGATCGATTCGTATAACGTCTTGAAGTTGAGGTCCTGCTCGATTACGAAATCCGAACCGGCCGGTGCCAAGTTAAGGACTTCAAAGGGTTTAGAGTCTCCACCCATCAACCGGAGTAGCCCCCTGCGTCCTTCGGGTGTGTGGATATAAGTCTTGTTGCGGAATCCGTCCTCGGTTCTGACTGAGCTAAAACCTATGGCCGACACAGCGTCGAGTCCCGTAACCCGGAGGAGGGCGGGAACGTTGACCGGTGGAACGTCGAGCTCGATTTTTCGCAACTCGCCCATCATGGAATTTACGTAATCACCGATTCCGGTGAGGTCGCCATCCACACTAACATAGGCATGCACGACTCCCCCTGGATCGAGTTGGGCGGTGACTGCCTGAAAGCGGGCGGCGTCGGCTGCCGGGTCGGGTTCGGGCTGGTTGGGCAAGGTGATGCCCACGGGGGGGGTGCCGAGTAGGGAGAGTAAGACGAGCCAAAGTTCGGAGAAACTTGCATTCATGGATTGATGGGACTGTTTAGTTTATTGGATAGGGTGAGATTGAAAATAAGGTTGCTCGTCGGGAGTTACGAATAAGAATAGCCGCTTAATCGCGTATATTTATCGTTTTTATGCGACAGGCTGTTTTTAAATGCTTGGTGGATCGCTTACTTCGAGTTCTTTGCCTTCTTGAGGATTGTGATCCCGTTGGGCATGAAGGGATGGTAGGTCTTGGATTTCTCGTTGTATAGCAAGTAGGCTTTGACTTCGTCGCCCTTGTCGGGGACCAGTTGGTGTCCCTGAGGGCCGGGCAGGGGAGGGAAGCGGGTGGAGGGTTGCCAAGCCTCGAAGGTCAATTCGTTGCCTTGCTTGAGTTCCTTGCCTTTATCCACGATGGTCACTTTTACGGTGATCTTGAAGATTCGGTCGCGGGCGATGAGGAAATCGCTCCTGGTCGATGGATGGATTGACTTTTGAGTTTTGGAAGTTAGAGCGACGACTTTGCCTTGAACGACGTGCGTCGACTCTTCCATCATGCTTTCTTCCGAGTACGGGGCAACTGCAGCATCAGCATCGCTCAAAGCAAAGAGCCCGACAAAGAAAAATAGGAAATTAAATCTCATCGAAAATGTCATGTTGTGGAGGAAGAGAAGGAATTGCCTCAGGGAATCGCCTGGAACATTTGCTTGATGTTGGGCTTCCCGCCAACGAGTTCCACCTGTAGGTCGAAGAAGCCCGAACCTGTTCCGCCTTTGTGAGGGAACCCGACGGAGATGGCATCGCCCCGCTTGCTTATCCTATTGGGCCTTTTCCAATCGACTTGATCCAAGAGCTTATCGTTTATCCTCGGTCCGGGGTCGTAGGTGAACTTGCCTTCGATACAGTAACCGAGCAGGGATTCCGCGTCCTTGAAGCTCAGCACCTGAACGGAACCGCAACGATAGCTTGTTTCGCCGACCCACAGAATGGTCTGCTTTCTAGAGTAGGGCTTGCCAGCCCAGAACTCACCCATCTGGATTTCACCTTTTCCGGGCTTGGCCCCGGGGTGAAACCACTTCTTGTACTTGATATTAAGAACTTGGTAGGAGACCTCGCGGTCCGTTGTGATTTCCGCTCCCTGCACGCTGATTCCACGGGCCGCGGATGGGTGTATGTTGTAGGTCTTGATCTTCACGACCTTTATGATTCCCTGTTTCTTGGCAAGCGCGAGAACGGTCTTTTCCTCTTCGGTAGTCAATTGGGCCCGTGGGACGTATTCCCGCTCGATTCCACTGGATTTCACTATTCGGGTCGCTTCCTTGGCTTGTTCGGCGCCGGGAAGGGGGATGGCCTTCAGTTGTCCAACGTAGGGAAGGGAGAGGGCAAAGAGAATAAGGCAAGGGTGCTTGGTCATGGTGAGTGCGGTTTCTTGGTTTTCAGGTCGGGGCCGGATCTCCATTCAATATGTATCCGAACTCCATTGAGGTAAACCTTGATATCATCTTTGGCGAAAATGGATACCATGAAGTCACCCTTTTTCTCTTCCGGATGATCGAGGCTGAAACGATACTGATACTTGCCGTCCAAGCGAACTTTTCAGGTTTGGCTTCTGATTGCGGGCACTCCTGATCCATGGCGGATCCATTCGACCTTGTAGTCCTTGTTCCCATTAAGTCCCTTGCGCAAGGTGAAGGACTGTCCGGCAAAGGCATCCTCCATGTAAATCTGTTTTCCAATCAAGGAATCGACGGTGGGCCGATCTTCGGCATGGATCCATGCGGTCAGGGTTATGAAGATCGTTCCAAATGAAAGCGCTTTCATGCCCTTGGACTGTGTGGAACCGTTCTCCTGTCCTTCCTTTGTTTTACTCCAAATCTTCTTCAAGTCGCTTTATCAGCTCCTGAGCTTCTTGTATCGTTTCTGGAGTTGTTCATTTGGGATCGGGAGTCACCAAGGTTTCAACGCCACCCTCTCGTTGATCGAGCATTGCATCGACGGTTTGCACCGCGGAGAACATACCGACACCAAGCAGTACCGGGCCTGCCGCACCCATGAGAATTTTTGACTTGTGAGAATAAGCGGAATTTCCAACCGAAAGAAGGCCATCTTCAGTCGGGGTTGTGACCATCGCTTCACCAAGCG
>JAURNO010000147.1 GCA_030830145.1 Verrucomicrobiota bacterium | reverse complement strand
CTTCTGTAGTAGCCATAATGATTTGTGAGTATGCTGGGGGGGTTAAAAAGGTACGTCTTCGTCCAAGTCGGGATCAGTGGCAGAGGGAGAAGGTGAAGACTCAGGAGCGGAAGGTGAAGGTGTTGAGGCTGTGGATGAAGGCGAAGGTTCACGAGCCATTGGTGGTCGATCGGACCCTGTGGATTCTTGTTTGGCATCGACGAATTCGAAGTTGTCCAATACCACCTTCAAGGCACTTCTTTTATCGCCTTCTTTTGATTCCCATTGATCCAATTTGAGACGTCCTTCCACGAAAATTGACCTGCCTTTGGTAAAAAATCTTCCGACCGCCTCCGCTCGGGGTCCAAAGCATTCCACATCGACAAACGTTACTTCTTCCTTCCGGTTGCCTTCCGAATCTTTATAGGAACGATTCAGGGCGATGCCAAAATTACATACGGCTCTGCCGTTTGTCATGACACGGACATCAGGGTCGCGTGTCAGGTTACCGATGAGGAGAGCTTTATTCAGGGAAGCCATTGAAGAACTAGGATTTCAAAAAGTAGGGGTGCTAGTACTACTACTTGCGCTCGATCAGCACGCGATCAACCTTTTTCTCAAAACTAAGTTTATCTTTAAGTCTGACGGGCATTTCCGGATCACCGGATATTTCAAACTGCAGGAAGGTACCCGACTTCATTTCCTTGCTTTGAGGATAGGCAAAATCATGGGCCCCTTGGTTCTCGACTTTGTTTACTTCACCCTCTACCTCGCGAATCATTTCGCTTAGCTTGGGGATCATTTCGTCCGAAGTGCCATCTGCCCCACGGGCATCGTACACAATGGTAGCTAGGTAATTTCTTTTGTTCATGTGGGTTTGGGGGATCGGTTTGTTTGATTGATTAGATTCATGGCAATGTCCACTCCATCATCGACAAGATTAAAGAGGGATTGGCAAAGATAATCCTTACGCGTTTGAAGAAAAGTCCATTCTTGAGGACTGAACTTGGAAAGAACAAAATCAGCAAGATTGACTTCGGGATGCGACTTCATGCCTATGCCGACACGAAATCGAGTGAACCCCGAACCAATTGAGGAAATCACGCTCTTGATGCCGTTGTGTCCACCGGCACCCTTGTTTTGGGAAACCTTTAGTTCACCCAAGGGAAAGGCAATTTCGTCGTGAACCACCATCGTGTTCTCGGCGGAACACTCGAAATATGAAAGAAGAGGGGACAAGAATTCTCCACTTGCGTTCATATAATTCATTGGCTTGACAAGTATCACCTTGCGTTCCTTTCTTCGCATTTGCGCAACTTCGGCGTGATATCGCTTGTTTTCCTTGAAGATCGCTTTTTCTCGATGAGCCAATTCGTCAACAAGCCAAAAACCTAGGTTGTGGCGGGTCCGTTGGTACTTCGACCCCGGGTTGCCCAAACCAATGATAGCCAGTCTCTCCACGATCAGTAAAAAACATATTATTCCTCGGCGTCGGACTTATCGCCATCTTCACCATCGCCATCTGCTGAAGTTTCGCCTTCGGATTCCTCGCTCTCACCAACGCCTTCTTCCTCATCGCCAGCAGAAGAGCGGCCTTCGGCACTGCCGACGCATGAAACGAGAAGTGTATTCGGGTCAGCGACATAAGCGACCCCCTCCAATTCCGGCAGGTCGGATATTTGAAGATTGCCTCCAAGCCCAAGTTGCGAAATCTCCAGGTCGACTTGAGAAGGAAGGTTACTAGGACGACATTTGACTTCAACTTCATTCGCCAAAACCTCAAGGATCCCTCCCTGCGTTTTAACTCCCTCGGCTTCTCCGGAGAGTACGAGAGGTATCTTGGTTTGCAAATCTTCGCCTCGGGCTACCTGAATAAAATCAATATGGAGAATGGAATTCTTAATGGGATCAGTCTGCAATTCCTTGATTAAGACCAGCTCGTCCTCCCCCTTTTCGCCCAAAAGGCGAAGCAAGGAGGTCGTTCCCGAAGCTTTTCGCAAAAGAATCCGCATTTCTCGATCATCGAGTGAATAGGATTGATTGGAATCCTTGCCATACATAACGGCAGGGATTCTCCCAGCGAAACGGAGTTTTCTGCAGGCCTGACGACCAGTCTCCTCGCGGGGAGTCACTTGAATGGTTAGATCACTTAGTTCTGACATGATTGATAGGGGGGTAGAAAAAAGAAGGAAAGCGACCATAAATACCATTTGGCCCCTCTCGTGGCAAGAACTTTACCGAATTACCTCCGACTGGTGAAAGACCGGGTGACAAGATTTAGAAAAAGGAGGGATAGCTGAAAACCAATGGTTACTTTATCTTTTCACAAACTTCAACAAATGAGGAAATGCAGGGGAAGCCATACCTCCATGATCGAAACCCGACAACTCGAGTATTTCAGCATTCGGGTGACCTGCCACCTTGAGCATTCTCCAAAAGTACGCATTTTCCTCATACCTTCCCAGCATTTCCAATTCCCGGTCGCCGGTAATGATCAAAATCGATGGCGCTTCTTTTCGCAGGTGGGAAATCGGGGCAAACCGATCCACCACTACCTTCTTTTGGGAAATTCCGCTTTCTTCCCGAGGAGTGAAATGCGTTATGGTATGCCCACTGAAAGGAATCAGCCCAGCAAGCCTATCCGCATCAATTCCGTACTTGGCAAGATAAGATTTGTCCAGACCAACCATACTCGTCAAGTAACCACCGGCCGAATGACCTGAAACATAAATCATACTCGGGTCACCTCCGAATTTGCCTATGTTTTTAAAAGTCCAGGCAACGGCAGCAGCAGCATCCTCGATATAATCGGGACATTTCGCTTTTGGAAAAAGTCGGTAATTAGGCGCCACGACGGCGACTCCACGGTTTTTCAATTGCTTAGGAATCGATTTGTTGCCCGCACGCAACCCACCACCGTGAAACCAAACGACTGTAGGATATGCCAATCCCCGTTTGGGGTAATAAAAATCCAACTTGGAGCGTTTTTTCCGGTAGTCATTGGACGCATTCTGTTCCACTAAGTAAGAAATGTTTTCCTTTAATTCGTAATCTTCACCTTCTCTTCCCTCCGACTGCCCCCAAACAATAGAAGGGAAGAGGGTGATCATAACAAAGCAACAAGCTTTCATTAAAAGAGAAAGGGAGTGAAATTGTTGTTTATAAAAAATTCTTCAAACCAATGGGACAAAAAAGAATAAGAAATAATCTTTGATTTCTACACTCTCGTTGGGTGATCGAAAGGACCAGAGATCCAAGCGGAACAACGATCGACACAAAGGGTAATTTATTTCCCCCCAGTAAGGCTCACTTTTTCAAACCTTCGATCTTTTTGCGCACCATCGATGCCTGCTTGCCCTCGATAACTTGCCAACAAGCCAATCCATTGCCCACGAGATCGTACTGGTCGAACTCCCAAACGATTTTCTTGTCCCGCGTGATCTCAAAGATCTGGGGGTTGTCCGGTCCGGCATGGCAGTTGCCCACGATAAAGTTTCCGTTTTCCCGCTCCTGCAGACAGGTCATCCACTTGAGGTTGACCTCCGTTCCCGGCACCTTGCCCTTGATCTCCCAGACCACTTTTTTATCAGGGCTCACCTCAACTACGCTGTTGCCACTGCCCGAAGCGATCAAGGTGTTTCCGTTCTTCAGGCGCATGGCCCCGTAGACACGGGTTTTGATGAGATAGTCCCAGACCACTTTTCCATTCTCAACATCATACTCCGTCACCACTCCCGGTTGCTCCGAGCATACCAGATAGGTTCCCTTGGGCGTTGAGCGGGCCCAGCGAGAACTCGTGGTGCCCCCCGGTTTCAGGGCAAAAGATCGTACCAATTTACCCTTTTTATCCACTTCGATTACTCGTCCGACCTTACTTTCCACAATACGGGTATTTCCGTTTGGTAGACGGGCAAAAGCATGGATGTCGACCCGCTTGCCTTTGTTTCCGTTGCTATTCGCACAATCGTATTCCCATACTACCTTCTTGTCCAAAGTGATCTCTTTGAGCGTAGTCCAGGTGTCGTGAAAAAGTATGTTTCCATTGGGAAGCATGTGGACATCATGATGACCTGCGTGACCACGCTGTGGACCAGCGGTCTTGTGGGACCAAAGGACTTTGCCCTTGGCGTCCGTAATCGCGAGAATGTTTTTCCCATAGGATGCGGAAACCAAAACCAAACGTTCAGCCTGAAGAAACGGAACGCTAACGAGGCATAAGAACAGAATGAAGCAAAGTTTTTTCATTGTTTGAATAGGGATAGTAAAAGGGGGTTTATCTAGGACAACTTACATTGCTCCCCAATGCCAAAAATTTGTCAACCGTGTACTTTGAACGAAAGGACGAAGGAGAAGGCAAGGTCAACTCAAGGGCAGTCCCACCCGGATAAAGGCTTCCGAAT
>JAURNO010000146.1 GCA_030830145.1 Verrucomicrobiota bacterium | reverse complement strand
TCCTCTCGCTATGCTCGGGGTCCGGCCCGCACCTCCATTCTCCTTCGGATCATTTCGACCCGTTTCCGGGCTTCGCCCTCTCAAGTATTGCATACTTGTGGAATCGTTGATTGGCCGTCCCTTCGGTCCAGCCTCCTCTCGCTATGCTCGGGGTCCGGCCCGCGCCTCCATTCTCCTTCGGATCATTTCGACCCGTTCCCGGGCTTCGCCCTCTCAAGTATTGCATACTTGTGGAATCGTTGATTGGCCGTCCCTATCGGTCCAGTCTCCAATCAGTTGCTCTTCGAGAGGGCAAGACGGAACCCGATGATGTTTTCGCGTTTACTCCCGGAGATGGCTCCTCTGGCTGCCGATTCCACATAGGGGGGAGAATTGTCCCATGCTCCTCCTCGGGCCAAACGTTTTGTGCCATTGAGAGGTCCCTCGGGATCGATCACGGACAATAAAGGATATTCCCCGTGAAAATCTTTGCACCACTCCCTGACATTCCCGTGCATGTCGTGAAAGCCCCATTGATTTGGGGGGTATTTGCCTACGGGCGTGGTTTTTCTTACGTGTCTGGTAAAATTTACTTCATTTTTTGTGATAGTGTCTCCGAAAGAAAAGAGTGTGGAAGTCCCCGCCCGGCAGGTGTATTCCCATTGTGCTTCGGTCGGCAAAGTATACTTCCACCCAGGAGGCAATCGGCCTGTCGAGCGTTCCCTTTCAGTCAAGGTACTGCAGAATTTGATCGCTTGCGTCCAATTCACCTTCTCAACGGGAAGCCGGTCACCCTTCCATTGACTTGGATTGCTGGTCATGATTTTTTTCCATTGACCTTGGGTGACCTCGTGCTTGCCTAGGTAAAAACCTTGGCTCAGGATTACCCTGTGTCGCTCTTTGCCTCTCTGGTTCAAGTCTGGGAACTTTGAGTGTCCGCCCATCATGAAGGTGCCTGGTTTCACCCAGAGCATCTCCATACCCTCAACCTCATCTACCCGATAGGTGGGGCCGAAAATCGGACCTGCCGGGCGGTTCGATGAAAACGCTTTCGTTTTTGCGATGGCTTCCGGAGGACTTGCCGAGACGTTCAACTCCAGGCCGATCTTGCGAGCAGCCTGAAGGATGAGCTTAAAATAATACTCCGGACTGCCCTCGCTGTTCGCATGGTATTCGTCGCTGAACACAACGCTCGTCCCTTCGAAAATCCTCCTTCGGTTGTTTTCGAAATAATAGGGTCTCAAGTTATGTCCATCATTCGCTAAGTAACCTTCTCCCCTCCATGAGCACCGCACGAAATCCTTGAACGACTTGGCGTAGGTTTTGCCACGATCTACCTGAAACATGATTCCTCGGTACAGACCGTTATGGGCATTAAGCTTTGTTCGCAGGGCGTTAAGATCTTTCAGGTAATTGGTTTCCGGTTTTCTGTTGAAGTTCGGGAGGTGATAGTCGGGTTGAGCTTCGTCTTGAAAGACCATAGCCAGTACTTGCTCGTGCTTTGCGGATTGAGTGTAGAACTTGAGTGTGCGCTCTCCTTCTCCATCGACAATTCTTACTCTCTTTTTGTATAGATCTTCGTTGTTTCCGTAATAAGGAAGAAGGGCTTGCTTGAGAAGAGTCTCCTTCATCTCTTCAAGAGCTTTACGAGTGCTCAAAATAGAGCCACTCCCGTCAACATGCATGAGGATGTGAAGGCTGCCGTCGGGAGGCAATTCGATTCCTTTACGGTTTGTGCCCAAAGAACTCAGTCCAAGCTCAAGGGCTCCGATCTTTACTGAGTCGGTTTTGTTTCGGCTTTCTTTCAGTACATCTTCAATGGCCTGCTTCTCAATTGCGGCCAACGGATTGATCTTGGGGGCTTCTCCTTTGGGCGCAAAAATCTTTTGACCGGCCTTGATTTGAAAACGTTTTCCGGCAGGGGCAAAAAAGTCGACTTGCCCCGTAAGAACCGAAAGATCAGTGGATTCAAAAGAGGCGAGGAGCCTGAAGGAAGTTCCCCTTATGCCCGCGACTCCCAAGGGCGTACTAATTTCGAAGTTGGACTTTTTCTTGAGCTTTTTGACATCGACAACCATTTCACCGACCTTCAGGTCGAGAAGTACGGAGGATATGCTGATTTCTTCCTCGATGGATTTGACCTTCTCGTCCCCGCCCTTGAAGGGGGCCTGGTTGAAGGCTTTCAGCTTGAAGGTGGTGTTTGGGCCCACCTTCAAGCTTGTTCCGTTTGTCAGAAGAAGGAGTGCGTTGGATCGAGGACCGGTGACGAGAAAATCACCCGCTGAGAGAAATTGGTTTTCATAGGCGTCTTCTTCTTTTGAATCGGAAGTGTTTGTCACCACGACTTTTCCATTAAGGGAGAGGACGAGAACGGCTCCCTTGCTCAGCCCTGCATTTTCTGAGGTTGTCTTACCGTCAGTTTGGGGCTTGGCTTGTGGGTCGATACTTTCTCCACAACCGCAAAGCAACAGTGCCAGAAAGAGTAAGGGTAGAGCGGGTCTCATTGAATTACCTTCTCACGCATTTTCCGTGCAGTCAAG
>JAURNO010000145.1 GCA_030830145.1 Verrucomicrobiota bacterium | reverse complement strand
CAAGAGTCGACGAGGCGTGCTTCTTTCTAGAGGGAAAGGCTAAAAGTTGGCTGAAGGAATTAAAGGAGGAAATGAACAAACGGGCCGAGAATATGGATTTCGAGCGGGCGGCCGAACTAAGAGACCTGACGAGTTCCTTATCCAAGACGATTGCCAAAACCCGCCGTTTTACCCGAGGTTTTCCGAACCTAGTCGAGTCCGAAGGCGAGGATCTTGCAGAACTTGGCCGGCATCTGGCCATGGACGAGACGCCGGAAACAATCGAATGCTTTGACATCTCGCATGTTTCGGGAACTTTCGTGGTGGCTTCCATGGTTAAGTTTGTTCGAGGTAAACCGGATCCTCGGTCCTACCGCAGATACAAAATTCGTAGTTTTCAGGGTAACGATGATTTTAAGGCAATGGAAGAGGTGATCACCAGAAGATATGGTCGATTGCTCAAGGAGGGAGTTCGTTTTCCCGATCTCGTAGTGGTGGACGGAGGAGAGGGGCAGGTCAGCTCCGCCAAGGGAGCATTTGCCTCGTTGGGGTGCCCGTTACCCCCTCTGATTGGGCTTGCAAAAAGAGAGGAAACCATTGTTTTTTCGGATCAACGCGAAGGTTTGAAGCTTAACCCCCGATCCCCGGCTCTTCGGCTCCTGCAGAGGTTGCGGGACGAGGCTCATCGCTTTGCAAACCAGTTTAATGCGGATCTGAGGAGCCGACGAATAAGAGAGTCCGTCCTCTATTATTTTTCCGGGTTGGGCGAAGTTCGCAAAAAGGCTTTGCTGGCTCATTTTGGAAGTATCGAAAAGCTCAAAAAGGCGAGCGTTGAAACTTTGGTCGAAGTGGAGGGCATTGGTCGCAAGACCGCCGAGCGTTTGAACCTTTTCTTACGCAAGGGCAAAAGCAGCTTGTCATGAACGGATTGCACTATTTTTTTCTTGGTTTTTTGCTCCTTGCCTCGGTTGGGGCTGGTTTTGTCTTTGGTTCGGCAGTGGACGAAAGACGCGGGCAACTTCGCTCCTGGCCGGATAAGGATGGACGAACCATTCAAGCCTACTTGAAAGGGATGAAAGGGGAGGGCGTTCTTTTGGTCAAGGATGGCAAAGAGTACCTGTTTCCGATTTCTCGCCTTAGTCGTTCGGATCGTACCTACCTAAATGATTGGTTGGAATCTCCGAATCCGAACGAGGACGCAAGGCAAGCTGAGGCTTTTCCCGTCTTGTCGGACAAGGAGTTGGAGACAGCTCCACTCCTTTCCCTTGAACTGCTTGAAAAAAAGGTTTTCGATTTGACCAATGATGAGCGTAAGGCTCTGGGAATCATTGTATTGAAAGCATACGAAGAGCTTGACTCAGTTGCCCGCCTACATAGCGAGGATATGTCGGTCAGGGGTTTTTTTGCCCATCATAACCCAGATGGCCAAAGCCCTACCGACCGTGCCCGAAAAGCAGGCTTTTCCGGACTGGTCAAGAGTCCGGATGGTAAGCTCCGCCCAGGTCTTTCGGAAAATATCGCGAGGGTGGGGCGCTATTCGTCCATTCGCCAATCGGTTCGCAATGAAAAGGTCGTGAGTCGAAGAATCGGTTGGCAAAAAGAAGATGACCTGGCTCGTCAAATCGTCCGAGGTCTACTCAATAGTCCGGAGCACAAAAAAAATATCCTTGATCCCACCAAAGCCTACCTTGGCGTAGGAATTTATGTTTTTCGCGAGCATGTGTTTGTCACGCAAAACTTTTTCTAAATTCATGAAGTCGATTTCTTTGTTTTTCTGTCTCTTTGTTGCATTCAATCTCTTGGCGGAGGATTGGCCGCGCTGGCGCGGGTCCGGGGGGGACGGAACTTGGAACGGACCCGAGGTTTCCAAAAAACTTCTCGAAAACGGGCTGAAACGGGTTTGGAAGACATCCTTGAATCCCGGGTATTCGGGAATTACCGTTCAAGGGAACCGGGTTTACACGATGGATCGTCCTTCCGTTGAAGAATTTGGCGAAAAGGAAAGGGTTGTTTGTCTCAATGCACTGAACGGGAAGACTTTGTGGTTTTTTGACTATCCGTCCGAATACGGTAATCTCAGCTACGGAAAAGGTCCGAGAGCATCCCTGACCATTCACGAGGGAAGAGTTTTCGGTTTCGGAGCCATGGGGCATGCTTTCTGTCTGAACGCAGAAGACGGTAAAAAGCTCTGGTTTAGAGATTTGCTTTCCGAGGAGAATGCGACCAAGCCGATATGGGGCTTTTCCGCCTCACCGGAAGTTTTCGAAGGCGAACTCCTCATGCACGTCGGGGCCCGACCGAGAGGCAGTGTCTTGGCCCTTGATTTGGATACCGGTCGGACCAAGTGGAGGGTTGGGGAGGACGAAAAGGCCGGATATGCACCCCCTTTGCCGATTTCTCGGGGCGGAAGAAAGGAGTTGATTTGTTGGGGTCCCAATCGAATCATGGGCTTGCCGTTTGGGGGAGGAGAGACCCTTTGGCAAATTCCCTATGAGGTCAAGTACGGGGTTTCCATAACGAAACCGATTTATCATGACGGTATTGCCTTGGTTTGCGGTTATTGGAACGGATCGAGAGCCATCCGCTTGGGAGAGGATCCGAAAGACGCCAAACTTCTTTGGAAAGACGAAGATAAACTATGCGGTTTGAT
>JAURNO010000144.1 GCA_030830145.1 Verrucomicrobiota bacterium | reverse complement strand
TA
This sequence comes from Verrucomicrobiota bacterium, assembly GCA_030830145.1. Taxonomy (GTDB): domain Bacteria; phylum Verrucomicrobiota; class Verrucomicrobiia; order Opitutales; family Seribacteraceae; genus Seribacter. The sequence continues at coordinate 5,784 of JAURNO010000144.1, read as the reverse complement.
TCAACGGATTCTCGACGCGAGGGATCATCACGGCGGTGGCCCGGGCTCTGATGAAGAACCCTCCTGTTTTGCTTCTCGATGAACCCACCTCCGGTTTGGATGATGCGAACACCGAGGTGATCAAGAGCATCCTTTCCGAAGAATTGTCCGAGGAATGCACCTGCATAGTATCAAGTCATGACCACAGGCTTGAGGAGATAGCTAATGAGATCATTGATTTTAATCGCCGTTTACCTGTCGAAAGACATATCGAAGAGGTGGCTTGAAACGCCCGGGGCGGTTTTGGCCCGGGTGTTGATTGCCGTTTCTTTGTGTCTTTTGTTTCTGTTGATGCAGGCAGGCTTCATTCTTGGAGAAAAGGCGATCCAAAAGAAAATCGAAAGTTTTGGAATTAATTCCATGATTTTGCGGACTTCTCCTTCCGGCAATGGTACCTTGAGACCCGAATTAAGCGCCTTGTTCGAGCCATTGGCCGAGGACGGGCTTTTTTTTCCTTTTTCGTTTCTGTTCTCCTTGGCCGAGCTTTCGAGCGGAGAGAAAGTCCGCGTCGTCGTTTACGGGGAGGATGCCTTGCCCGCCTTGTCGGAAATAATTGTGGGGTTCGATCGATTGCCAACGGATGCTTTCCTTTTGGCCCACGGTTATCCCGAGTCTTTGATCGAACGGGTTCAACTGAGGGATCATTTTTTTGACTCGGTTGTGGTTTATCCTCCCCCCGTTTTGAGGTTCGTCACATTGAGCAAACCCGTACTTTTCATACCAGCTTCCAAGATTGATGCCATCGGGCTGAAGGGTATGCAGGAGTCCCTTTTTTACGTGTCGGACGAACCGGGCAAGCTCGATCAAGTGATCGAATCAATGGAGGCAGTTTTGGAGGAGGAAGGGTTTCAACGATACAATTTGACTAGCCCGGTGCAATGGGTGGGAGAACTCAAGGAATTGAAGCAAACTAGAATAAAGGCCCAAGCTTTGGGAGGGGCCTTCGTTGGGTTGCTTGTCATATTGATCTTCGGTTCAATCGCGGTTTTCGAGTATAGGCAAAATATTTTTGCCACCGCTTTGTTCAAGAGCTTTGGGTTGAGTTCTCTTCACCTGGCGATCCGTTATCTCGTGGAGAGCCTGGTGTTGCTTGGGGTTGCTTTTTATTGCGCCGTTTTATTGGCCGAGTTCACGCATGAGTTTGTCTTTGTTTTGGCTGGTTTCGATTCGGGTTTGGTTGCTTTGGATCAAGTCAATCCTTACCAACTCTCGGATCAAAGCGTTCTGCTTGCCATTCTCGGAGTAGCCGGATTCGTATCGGTTTTACCCGTATTTCTAGGACTGTGCAAACCGGTGGGCAAGTCGTTGGGCTGATTGGGCCCAAGCTCGGACTGGAAAAGAAAAAAAGTAATGATGTTGCCGTTTTGCCCGTAAAGAATTTTATAGCACGACATGATTTTCATTAAGGAGGTGAGCTTGGCCTACGGGCACAAGAAGATATTCGAAGAGATATCGGAGACCATTGGACCGCGTGACCGCATCGCGTTGGTCGGGTCGAACGGTTCGGGCAAAACGACCTTGCTCCGGATGTTAATGGGGGAGGAGAAACCCGACAGTGGAATGATTGAGAGGCCGGATTACGCGACCGTCGGTTACTTGCCTCAGGACGGAATTTCGGCCTCCGGGCATTCCTTGCGCGAAGAAGCGGGCAAAGCCTTTGCAGACGTTCAATCCTTGCGGGAAAAGTTGGACGAAGCCGAGGTCAAGCTTGGTGAAATGGAACCGGATACGGAGGAATTCTACGACTTGATCGATCTGATGGGAGCTTGGGAAGAGCAACTTGCTTCCTTCGAACCGGAAAAGATGAATGCCCGGATCGAAAAGATCATGATGGGCATGGGCTTCTCGATTACCGACATGGATCGTCAACTGGAGGAGTTTTCCGGTGGTTGGCAAATGCGGATCGCCCTCGGTAAGTTGTTGCTGCAGACACCATCCCTTTTGATTCTGGACGAACCTACCAATCACTTGGACGTAGTTTCTCAACATTGGTTGGAGCATTATTTGAAACGCTATCAGGGGGCGATTCTAGTGATTTCCCATGACCGGGCATTTCTTGAGGCGGTGACCGAGCGCACCCTGGAGCTGAAGATGGGGTCCTTGAACAGTTACAAAGGAAACTATGGGTTTTTCCTGAAGGAAAGCGCCGCGAGAATCGAGAGACAGCGAAAAGCCTCCGTGAACCAGAAAAAGGAGATCCAGAAAGAAAAAGAATTCATCAACCGCTTCCGTTCCAACATCAAAAAAGCAGCCATGGTGCAAAGCCGGATCAAGGCTTTGGATAAGATGGAGATCGTAAAGGTCGAGGCGGAGGAAAAAAAGATTTATTTCCGCTTCCCTCCCTCTCCACCTGCCAGCCAAAAGGTCGTTGAGGTCGAAAACCTGTGTAAATCATATGACGACCTTGAGGTCTTCAATGGTTTGGATTTGAGGATTGAAAAAGGTGACCGCATTGCAGTGGTCGGAGTGAACGGCGCGGGGAAATCGACCTTGGTTCGGATTCTTGCCGGAGTCGAACCATTCCAAGAAGGCAACCGCGACCTCGGGGTGAATACCGTAATCGGTTATTTCGCCCAGCATCAGGCCGAGGAGTTGAATCCCGCAAACGACGTGCTGTCGGAGGTCGAGGAAGTCCTTCATGACAACCCGGACGCCAACCCAAGAGCCGCTCTTGGCGCCTTGCTTTTCAGTGGGAACGACGTGTTCAAGAAGACTTCCGTTCTCTCTGGTGGGGAAAGAAACCGCGTGGCTTTGGCCAAGCTTCTGATGAAGCCTTGTAACTTTCTCATCATGGACGAGCCGACCAATCACCTGGATATTCGAAGCAAGGAGGTTTTACAGGAGGCCCTGAACTTGTTTGAGGGAGCGGCCATCATCGTGAGTCATGATCGTTTCTTTCTCGATGGCGTGGTGACCAAGGTTTTGGAGGTTTCCCCCAATAAGACCCGGATGCTCACCTGCAATGTGACCGAATACATGGAGCGACTTGATACCGAAGAGGCTTGAAATCCGATCCATTCGGGTGAATGGTCGGTGTTTCTCTCATGGCCAAGTTGTATTTTCACTATTCCTCAATGAACGCAGGCAAGTCCACCGCTTTGCTTCAGGCGAACCATAATTATGGCGAGCGCGGAATGTCCACCATGCTCTTCACGGCCAAACTTGATGACCGGGATGGGGTGGGGAAGATACGCTCGAGAATTGGAATTGGCCACGATGCTATGGTCTTTGGCCCGGATGATGACCTGTTGGGCCTCGTGAAAGTCGAGCAGGGCAAGAGATCCGTCGATTGCATCCTGATCGACGAAGCTCAATTTCTGAGCAAGGCTCAGGTGGATCAGTTGACCAAGGTTGTCGATGAGCAAAATATACCTGTACTGACCTACGGAATCAGGACTGATTTTTTGGGTGAGACTTTTGAAGGCAGTCGATATTTGATGGCTTGGTCGGACGAAATCAAAGAGATCAAGGCCATCTGTCACTGTGGCAAAAAGGCGACCATGAATGCCCGCGTCGATTCGGCCGGCCGGATGGAAACCGAAGGCCAGCAAATCGAGATCGGAGGAAACGAACGATACGTTTCTCTTTGCCGAAGTTGTTTTTCCAGGGGAGATACGGGCCCGAGTCAAAGCTAGTCGAAGCTGTTTTCCGGCAGAGGTTTGACGTATGCGTAAAACCATTTCAGATTAGTCCACTATGAAATTCATGATTCGTTTGCCCCTTCTGCTTGTTTTCTTTGCAACTCATTCCTTCGCTCAGGTTGAAATCCACGAATGGACGAACAAGGCGGGACGAACGATCAAGGCAAAATTCGTCAGAAGTGATGCCTCGACGGTTACGATCTTTTTGAATGGCCGGAATTTCGTCCTCAAAACGGCTGACCTCAGCGAAGAATCTCAGGAGCTTGCCCGCAATCTTTCCTCTCCACCTTCTTCGCCTCAACCGGCTCCCGCCCAAGCATCTTCAGCTGGGACCGATTCATCGCCGTCCTCTACCAGTGAAAAGCCCGCCGGTTCCGGTGGTAAAGTCGTCTTGCCCACGCTTGGTTCGGGCAAGTGGGCCAATTACCATTCCGTATTGGAGACCTCCACTCATGACGTCGCTCTTCATGGGAGCGGTGTATTTCATCTTTACCTCAAGGAGGGAAGTGAGAATCTCCTGCAAGGCCGCCCCCTCGTCATGAACTTCAATCATGGGTATTATTCGAAACCTCACCCCAAAGGATCCGTGTATGCCTACCATACGACGAGGAGCGATTATCATTACCATTATCGTAAAATCATCGGGTTTGAGAGCCCGCCCGAGCCCTCCGAGAAACTCGGTCGTCTTAAGCTAAAGGCCAATCTTGAGGGAGGCGTTTCGCTGGAGATTGGATTTGAGGCTAGTTCGCGCCGCATTGCAATTTGGGGAAAGACGGATGATCCATCGAGAATCGAGCATCCTACGGTCCTCGCCTTGAGGCTATCCGTTCCGGAAGCGATGGCCGTCAAGGAAGGTCACGGGCTTGCGGAGTGGGAACCCATTGTGGATGACACTGCCATTGACGTGGTTTCGGTTTCCGGGGCTAAGGAAACCATACCTTATCTCGAGAAGTGGGTGGATCTGAAGAAGAAGTTAAGTTTCTCCAAGGGGATTGAATCGGCGGTAACCTCCGGCAAGCTCTTCGGTCGCAGGGAAATCACGATTGCTCCCAAGTCCTTACGCAACAGCTCAATGCAGGTGGGTAGTTACACTGCAGTCTTCCCCTTTCAGTATCACCGATACTACTACCAAGACAAGTCGGGTGGCGAAATCGACAAGAACCGCCGCTTGGAGATCGAGATCAAGTGAGCGGTATTCAATACCCGAAAAAAAGACCCCAATGATTCGTTCCTTTTGCTCCCTATGAAAAAGACGCGTGGAGTAAAGGAGTGCGGGTACTTGTTCTTGACTGGTTTTTTAATGGGCAGCGCCGATGTGGTTCCCGGGGTTTCCGGCGGCACGATTGCCTTCATAATGGGAATTTATCAGGAACTTATCAATACGATCAAGCTCTTCAATTTGAAGCTTCTGCGGATGATCTGCAAAATTCAATGGAAAGAAGTTCTCGATTATCTTCCCTGGAAATTTATTGGTTTTCTGGGTGCCGGCATCGTCTTTGCGATCGCATCTTTAGTCCATTTGATTAGCTGGGCCTTGGAGTATCACGAGACTTATCTTTTGTCGTTGTTCTTTGGCTTGGTGACTGCGAGCATTTTTATCGTGCTCAAGGGTTTGAAACCGAACCTGGGAGTTTTCGTTTCCGTCTTAGTCGGTAGTGTCTTCGCGTGGTGGTTGGTCGGGTTGCCACCAAGCGAAAGCAGTCACACTCCTCTCATCCTTTTTTTATCCGGCATGGTTGCCATTACGGCAATGATCCTGCCTGGGATTTCCGGATCCTTCATCCTGCTCGTTTTGGGCCAATACGCTTACGTCATCAACGCAATCAAGGAACTGGAATTCTTCACCCTCGCCATGGTTGCCGCCGGATGTCTGGTCGGAATAACCGGTTTCAGCCGGATTTTAAGTTGGTTGCTTGCCCGCCACTACCAAGTCACGGTCGGGTTGTTGGTGGGCTTTATGATTGGTTCGTTGCGAAAAATCTGGCCCTTTAAAAACGAACTCACCTTTATGCAAAAACCAAACGGAGACTCCATCGCGATCACTTTTGAGAATACGATGCCGGATTTTTCGAGCAACGTTTGGTGGCTTTGTCTGATTACGGCC
>JAURNO010000143.1 GCA_030830145.1 Verrucomicrobiota bacterium | reverse complement strand
TTCGAATGGGTCTGCTCGGAAACGAAAAGTTGGTTGGTGAAAGGACCAAATTTCCCGCCCGTCTCGTCACACTCGATTCCAGCCGGGGAGTTGCCCATCTTTCCATGGGGTAGAACAATCGGAGGAGGAACAAAATCGGGCACCTTTTTGCGCTCGATCTCGATCCTGCTTTTGGAAGTTGGATCGGGTGGCTTGGGGCCGAGGGCATCGGTCAAGGCAAAGTATTTGTTGCCGGTGGGGTTACCCTGAAACCCTCCGGGGCGAAGGTGCTTCAAGGAACTGGAACCATTCCACAAACCCTGGTTGTCGCAATAAAAGACGTCCCCCAAATGATTGAAGCCGATACCTCCCGGGGATCGGATACCATATCCGGTAGGGATGGTCTCTCCTTCCGGAGTAATCCGCATGCACCAACCACGGAATGGGCTTTGGTCGGAAGCGCCCCCCGATCCAGTCAGGCAAAGGACGACCCAGATGTCACCGTTCTTGTCGTGCCTGGTACCGAATGCATACTCGTGGTAATCGCCATTGATTCCCCAACCGTCACCCAGCGTTTCGAAAACATCCGCCCGGCCGTCCCCATCACTGTCCTTAATTCGGGAAACTTCGGGACGCTGAGTCAGATACAGCCAACCATCCTTCCAGGCAATTCCCAGAACTTCATGAAGGCCGCGGGCAAAGAGAGTCCACTTTGGTTCAGGCTCTTCCCCGAAAACTCCTTCCCCGACGAAGATATCTCCCCGCCGGGAAGCGATGGCTACTTTGTTGCCGGGCAGGACATCGATTCCGCTGACCTCGATCACCTCCCCCTCAGGCAAGGGTATGGTCGTGATGGGATAATAATCGGACTCGACGGGTAGCTTGTCCGAATGATCGTCGGCAAACGCAACTGCAAAGGCGCAAAAAATTAAAGATGAAAGTATGGTAAACTTTTTCATAAATAAATGTGTATAGGACGTTTGAATTATCTCAATTATTCGCTCCAGGAATAAGTCACTTCGATTTGAGCGTTTCCTCCTTTGAATACGATAGGCACCCGAAGATCTCCACCGTGAGCAACGGGTTCCCCTCCTTTCACCGAGATGGCAAGCTCATCCCCTTCGAATGATTTGCCTTTCTTTTCGAAATTTCCTTGAGCGACCCGGAAATAAAGATCTTTCGGTGCATCCTTGGCCTTCAGCTTGATCAGGCGCTTGATCTTTCCAAAATCTTCCTCGGATGCGCCAGCTACAGGCATGGGCGTATCTTCCACGCTTACCTCGCCTCGCTCGTACTTGAAGGTCGGCCTTTGCATCTTGTCCAAGTAGTAGCCTCGAAAGCGCAGGTCCTTGGTTCGATATTCAGCCGCCGGCCAATCCGAATCGGAACTCTCGAGGGCCGCAAGGGCGACACCCTCGGGCAGGTTGACCACGGCATCCCCCGCGGGGGGCTGATAGCCCTGCCCTCTGCCGTTCCAGTGACGGGCTCCGTCGATGAAGTCTCCCTGCCAGATCATGGCCAGACGCATGTTATTGGCGTCGAAGGCCAGGTTCACTCCCTCATGGTAACCAACACCGATGGCTCGAGGTCCGGCTCCGTTGATAAAGTTACGGTAGATGGAAGCTTCGCCCGAAGGTGGTTCGATGAGCATGCCCACGGCTGCCGCACCACCCTTGGCCATAGTCTTGGAAAGCGGCTTGTTCTTAAAACCGGGACCGGACCAGGAAACGGACAAGGCCTCTCCCCCTCCCTTTTCGAAGTAACGCACCTCGATGGCATGCTTACCCTCTTTGAGTTTTACGGAACCTGAGACAGTCTTTACGCCGTGAATTCCGTCGTTATTGACCACCAACTTATCATCGACCAACAAGAGAGATCCGTCATCGGAAGAAGTGACAAAGGTGTATTTGCCTTCCTTAATGCACTCGATTTCGCCGGTGAAAGAGAAACCGAAGTCATCATTTCGATCACGGGGTGTTATGTCAAAAAGCCCATTGGCCAAAACTCCCGTTTTCTTGGGTTCCATTTTCGTAAAATCGGGCATCTTGTTCCAACTGCCATGATAGAATTTATAGTTCAGGTTGGTGATGGGGTTGGCCAACTTGCTCACCCCCATGACACCATTCATCAATTGAGAATGACCGGGGAATGTGCAGATGTAAGGATAGTCTCCCTCCTTCTTGGGAGCCTTGAAATAGATTACGGTTTCTTTGCCGGGTTGAACCATTCCGGAGCTGGCTACGATGCGGGGGTGCCCCTTGGGCTCCCAGTTCTGCTCGACTCCCTTGTCGCCGAGTTTCAAGACCGCATCGATCACCTCTTTTCCGCCGTCCCCACCTTTCTTCTTTCCCGGAGTGCATAGGATCAAGTTGTGAGGGAGACTGTCCGGATTTTTGAAGACCAGTTTGACCTTGGCATTCGGCTTCACGCTGAAACTGCGCACGTCGTACTTCATCTGGGCCTCCATCGTACTGATCACGATCTCCTGATCGATTTTATCAAAACCCTTGGGGGGCTTGTCGGCGTGAACTTGAAGCCCGGTCAGGGCAAGCGTGAGCAAAGAGCAAAGTAAGAATTTTCGGTTCATGGCTAAAGGTGTTAATTCCGCATTATATTTTCGGACGTTGCAACAGAGAATCCGACCCTTGACTTAAAAATCATTTTGAATGCAAATAGGGCTCGCCCAACCGACTGCCCCGCTTAGATTGATCTCATTATGAATCGCCTTTTGGTTTCGTCCCTTCTCTTGCCAATCTTCTGCCTCGGCAAGGCAATCGTTGCATCTACCTCGTCCAAGGATGCGTCTTCCTTCGACTGGTCGACTGTGGATACTCAGCCCAAGCAGGCAAAGTACATAGATGAAGTCGTTCGTACATGGCGGGGCAAAGAAGACAAGACTCAGGGTAAGAAGCTACCAGTCGTCTACTTTTATCCCAAGGACCGCAAACCACTCAAGGAACATACGAAGCGATGGGACGGAATCATGAACGACCTCCAGGATTTTTACCGTACCGAGATGAAACGATTGGGATACGGTAAAGTCGAGTTGGGCCTCGAGCGGAAGAACGGATTACTCAAACTCCACGAGATTCGCGGCAACTCGAACGACGACGGTTCGTACACCTACAAGTCGGGCAGCAAAATCCGAACGGAAGTTTTCCAAGCGCTTCAAGCGAAAGGAATCAACCCAAGGGAGGAAACCATCCTGATCGTCTGCGGACTCTCCCGGACCGAGGGAAAAAAAGTCACCATCTATTCCCCCTACTACGGAAGGGGGGCCAATCATATCTACGGCCTCT
>JAURNO010000142.1 GCA_030830145.1 Verrucomicrobiota bacterium | reverse complement strand
CCAACCTTGGTTGAGTTTGCCGGCGGAAAGGATCCTGGTCTCGATGGCAGGTCACTCAAAAGCTTATGGACGGACAAGAAGGTCAAAAGCCACCGTGAAGAAGTCCTGATCTCCAATGTTCACCCCTTTTGGCAAAAGGCCATCGTCACCCCTACCTACAAACTGATCTGGACCGGGCACCCCGAAAGGGAACACATTTGGAGAAACTTCACTTCCGGGGGAAAATTTTTCGCCAAGCCCTGGGCGGAGTGGAAGGAGAAAGCCGAGAGAAATGAAAGAGCCGCCCGTAAAGTCCAACGCGTGCTTCAACCCAAAGCCCTTGAATTGTACGACGTCGTGAGCGACCCCTATGAAACCAACGACCTTGCCAGCCAACCCGAACATCAAAAAAGAATCGCGAGCTTGCAGGTAAAACTCAAAAAACTCATGACCGACTGCGGAGAATCAACCACCCCACCCGAAGCGACGTCACCCAAGAAAAAGAAAGACAAGACGAACCAACCTAAACCCCGAAAACCCTCAAAGTAAAACACCATGAACTCAAACCCTTTCATTTTATCAAAGTTCGCCTCTTTTGCCTTGGCTCTAGCCGTGTTCCTTCCGCTTTCGGGAAAGGAACATAAACCCAACATCCTTTGGATTACCAGCGAGGACAACAGCATCGAGTGGGTCGGTTGTTACGGAAGCAAGAACGCCAAGACTCCCCACATCGACCAACTGGCCAAGGAAGGTTTCCGTTACCTGTACTGTTTCGACAACGGTGCAGTCTGCGCCCCCACCCGTTCCTCCTGGATCACGGGGATGCACTCAATCTCCAACGGAACGCAACCGATGCGCAGTGGTTTTGAAATCCCGGCATCCATTCGTTTCTATAACGAGCTCTTGCAAAAAAGGGGCTACTTCACCAGCAATTGCTCGAAGACGGACTACAACTTACGCGGACCCAACGGAAGAAACCCCAAAGAATTCTGGAACTATTCCGGGGGGGATTACGCAGGCACTTGGAAAAAGCGCAAGGAAGGCCAACCGTTCTTCACCGTTTACAACATCGGGGATAGCCATGAATCCCGAGCCTTTGGAGACCATAAGGACGAAGCTGTCGATCCCAAGAAAATGATTCTCGCTCCCTACCATCCGGATCTTCCAGAGATGCGCAACACCTACGCCAAATATTCGAGCGCCATCTCAAGAATGGATTCATTGGTCGGCCAGGCGATTCAGAAACTGAAGGACGACGGACTCTACGAGGACACCATCATCGTTTACAACTCGGACCATGGCGGAGTGCTCGCCCGCAGCAAACGCTTTCTTTATTCCAGCGGAATTCACTGCCCTTTGATCGTGCGTATCCCGGAGAAGTGGAAGCATCTTTATCCCGAAAGTAAAAAGCCCGGTTCCACCATCGACCGCATCGTCAGTTTCATCGATATGCCCAAGACCTGGGTCAGCCTGACGGGAGCCGAAATGACGGATAATTTTCAAGGCCGAATCTTTCTCGGCCCGGACACCGAACCCGAAGCCAAGCACCATTTCTCATGGCGGGAGCGGGCCGACGAACGGTTCGACAATGTGCGGGTCATGCGGGACGAGCAATTCGCTTACCATAAAAACTACGCCCCCTTCGCACCCAACGGACAATACTTGGCCTATATGCACAACATGAAGGCAACGGGCGCCTGGGAACGGCACCATCAGGCCGGCAAGACCAATGCCGTGACCGGCCGCTTCTTCGAGCCCCGACCCTCGGAGGAATTCTACGACAACTTCAAGGACTTTCACAACGTCGACAACCAAATCGACGACCCCCTCCACCAGACCAAAATCAAGGAGCTGAAAAAGGAACTCAGGCGACAACAGCTCAAGTACTTTGACTCCGGACTCATGCCCGAGGAAATGAGAAACCGTATGATCAAAGAGAAAAAAACGACCGTATATGCCTTCGTTCGGGATCCCAAGCTCTACCCTCTTGCCAAGTATCTCGACTACGCCGACCTGGCTTTGACCAGGAATAAAAAGAAGCTCAAGATTCTGACCAAGGGACTCTCATCCGAAGATTCCGTGATACGTTATTGGTCCGTGGTTGGTTTGTTGCTCCTTGAAAAAGAGGCCAAGCCCGCCATCTCCGCACTCAAGAAAGCGCTCGACGATTCGGACGAGATCCCCGCATTGGCTGCCTGGGCCATTTACAAGGCGGGCGACAAAGCCTTTGCCGAAAAATGGATGCTTGAAACCATCACCAACAATCCAGGCAACAAGATGTTGGCAAATGTCCTCGATTGGATGGACGAAGGCAGCTTTTCAATCCTTGCCAAAATCCCCAGTGACAAACTCCCCAAAAAGGGTTTGCTCAAGGACGTGGTAAAACGGGCCGAAGCAAGAAAGAAAGGCTGATCTCCTTACTTGATCGACTGGTCGCCGTCGGGGTTTTCCGTGGTAATGCTTTGGTAGTAGCGTCCGCAAGCGGTTAGGTTCCGGTTCTTGTCGTAAAGGGAAGAGGTATGCCCGACCGCCTGGTTATGTTCGAAAGAGAACCAGGCATAACCGGCAACCCAGTCCTGCCGCTCCAACCAGGGTAGAACCTCCTTCATGAAGGCCAACACCATCGGGGCTTTATGGCGGTTTTGGGATAGGTTGCGGGCCTCCCAGTCAGCCGGGGCAAATTCGGTTATGAGGATGGGCCGTCTG
>JAURNO010000009.1 GCA_030830145.1 Verrucomicrobiota bacterium | reverse complement strand
GGCGCGGCCGGTACTTGCGGTTGTATTTTGGCTGGTTATACCATTTCTTGGGTAAGCAAGGAATATTATGTTAACGAGCTTTCTCTCGGTTTGGTTGCAGCGGTTTTGCTGGTGGTCTCATTTATCCTCTTGGCTCGCTCGAAGTTACTCTCAATCGAAGACGAGGGGCCCATCCCTACTCAAGATACGAGTATTTTGCGTAAATTAGGTGTTCTTATAAGCAGCAGGCAGTCCATCCTGATGACCGGATTGGTCGTGTTCTCCGCTATCGTGATGTCTTTGATAGACATCAACTTCAAATTCGAGGTCCGAGATTTTTACACGAACAAACCTCCCGGCGAACTCTACGATTTTTTTGGTCAATTTTACACATACACGAGTATCGCCCAACTGGTTTTACAGCTTTTGGTCGTTCGAGCCGTTTTGACTCGGGCAGGAGTTTGGGGTGCGATTTCAATCCTTCCCATCCTTCTTTTGCTTACTTCCGTTTTCGCTCTGATTGTGGATTGGAACGGCGTTTACATAAGTAAGTTCCTCACGCAAGTGGTATTCTTTACCGTCGAGTACGTGGGGTTGCAAATGCTCTTCCTTTCGGTGACGAAGAAATTGAGAGGGCAGATGAACAGTGCCGTCGATGGTTTGACGCGTCCAGCGACCATTGCGGCGATCAGCCTTTTGATCACCTCCACGCTTCCCTTTTGGCGGGAAGACTCGGTTTTTCGATTGAATGCCATTATTATCTGCCTGTGCCTCGTGTGGTTGTTTGTCTCCTTCCTCAACTACAAGCAATACCTTTCCTCACTAGTTTATAACTTGCGAGCGGGCAGGGTGTTGATGGGGCGCTCAATCCCTGATTTTCCCAGTACGATCACTCATGGTGGCGATGCGAAGAAAGAGTTCGCAAAGACTCTTTCCGGGGGGCTTTTCATTCGTGGCATGCTTGCCCGCCTGAGCGAAGAAGAAAGGTTTATTCCTCTCAGGCAGGTGCTTGAGGACGAGTTGAAAAGAAAGCTCGAAGATATGACTTCTCTCCTTTTTGCCATGGATGACAAGGTCAATTTCCATAGGCTCCTAGGTTTGGCCAAGTCCACCAAGGCAAGCGTGAAGTCGGAAGCACTGGAGGTTCTCAAGGGGGTTCTTGGACCGAAGCGAACGGATGAATTCGTATCTCTCCTTCAATCAGACCGAGCCAGCGAAGCAGAACCTCTGCCGTTAAGGGATTTGATCCGTTCCTTTGAGGGACACAATTGTCGTTGGATCTTGTCGGGTTTGTTGCTAGCGTGTAATTCTGATGACTACCCTGAAAATGCAGACTTCGTTCGCAAGTGCCTCTCGCATGAGGATGACCTTGTCCGCGAAACCGCCTTGCAGGTGTACCTGCGACTTGAGGGGGAAGGCAGGGGGGTCGATGAGACTTGCCTCACTCTTTCCGACGATTCTTCAAGCCGCGTTTCGGCTCTTGCCCGTGACCGGCTTGCCCTGTCCTAATTTAAGATGATTCTTTCCGAACGAGCCCTTATTCTCAAGAAGACCGAGCTTTTCAGTGAGGCTTCCTTGGATAAGCTCGCGCCTTTGGCGGAAGCCCTGACCGAAAGGAGCTTGCAGGACAAGGAGAGCGTTTTCCCTGATTCGGGAAGGTATGAGAATCTCGTCGTCTTGGCACGGGGTACCCTTTGTCAGGACGAGAAAGGCAAGTCAGTCTCCGTCGGCGAGGGGGATTGCCTCGGGGCCCTTTCTCTCTTTGACGAGACTTTCCCCCGTCCGAAGACCAAAGCGGACGGGGAAGCCTTGGTCTTTGTGATCGATGGGAGTATGGCGAGGGAGTTCCTCATTGAGGAATTTCTGGTTGCCGAGAAATTTATTCGGAGTTTGGTACGAAAAATTAGAACTGTTGAATAACTCTCCTTTTTAAAAATAACAATGAAAACACCAACTTTTCCAACCTGCTTCAGAATATTCCAACGTCTTTTGTTTGGCTCTTTTTTGATTTCATTCCTCTCCGTCCTTTCTGCGGAAGTTGGCCCGGAGACAGTTTCTAATTTTGGTATCATCGAAAACGTCGACTTTGATACCCCCCCTCCCTCCCTTTCTGAGAAAATCTCGCACTCTCCGACTGTCCAATCGAAAATAACTAGAGAACAACCTCAGCAGTTGTCCCCGTCCAAGCAAGTTTTCGTTCAGTCGGTTCCTCCCGTTTTTGCGCAAACCCCGATTGCCTCTCCTGTTCTAGCTCAAGTCGCACCTCAACCTCAGGTTGCTCCTGCTCTCCAACCGGTTCGTCCGGTTGCTCCAGTGCAAGCTGTTCCTCAGGCTCAACCCCAGTATCAGTATCCGGTCGCATCTCCAGCTCCTCCGCCCGCTGCACCCGTGGTTCCGCCCAATCCTCCGGCAATTGGGTCGCCCTCAAGTAAATATGCCTTTCATTCGTATCGTCTGAGTTACATGCAAAGCGATCGGGTTTTAGCTTTGTTGAAGGCTTTGGGGTACAGTACAGTAGAGTTTAGTGTGACAAGAGGAGAATCCGTGAACGAAAGCATTTTCACCGCCTTCAAGGACGTGCAACGCTATCCACTAGTAGTAAAAATCCTAGATGCTGCAAAAACCAGCCTCATGCAACCCCCACTGGACGGAGGTCGAAGCGTAACCGGGACGGATCAGTTGAGCGGCACCTATTTGCATCAATCCACAACGGGGGCACCTGAACAAAGACTTCTTTTCATTTACGAAAAAGATGATCCCGAGCAACTCAACGCACTCTTGAACCTCCTGCGCAATGATGTGGATGTTCCTGCCAGTCAAATTGTGATTGAGGCGCTAGTAGTAGAAATCAACAGTAATAAAGCCAAGGAATTGGGTTTTAAATATGGCTTGGTTGACAAGAAAACAACGAGCACCATCGGAGATCAAGCAAATGGTAGTTATGGGTTGAATAGTGCCTTCCGGTCTGATGAGAGCTCATTGTTTCAATGGAATGGTCCGGGTGCTGCTGCTCCTACGGTCATTGGAACATATGTTGATTCTGCCGGC
>JAURNO010000141.1 GCA_030830145.1 Verrucomicrobiota bacterium | reverse complement strand
TTTTGCTGGAAAACCATTCGACCGGTGGCTTTAAACCTCTTCCCCCAATCTTTTTTCCCAGTTTGAGCATGATATCACCTGCCATGAAGAGTTTCCTGCTTGGGCCCGCAGGCGGCAGTCAGAAAAACGCGATCCCCGACGATTACGGGACTGGACAAACCGCGTCCGGGCAGCGGAGTCTTCCATGAGGATTTTGACTCGGTACCGATATTGGGTGACAAGTTGTGGTCAATGACACCATTCCCACTGTCTCCTCGAAAGGATAGCCAGTTTCCAAGTAGGCAGAGGGGGGTGAATAAAAGAAAGGTTGCATGAGTTGAGTATTTCATCGTCGTCGTCCTTAGTTTTTGGTTTGAACGGAATGCAGGGCCGTTCCCGAGGGGTCCGTAACCCGAAGGCAGAATTCCCATTGCTTGGTCCATGATTGGGTTTGTTCGTTTTGGCATACCTTCACCAAAATTTGGTTTGTTCCCTTTGACAGTTTTCCGTCGATGATGAATTGATCGACCCGCGTGCCGCCTCGGTGGTATTCGTCCCGGGCGAAGAGGAGTTCGCCGTTTAGCCAAAGCTTCCAGGCGTTTTTAGATCCGATCCGAAATTGAGCGGATCGTTCGGAGTCCGAATCGAAGGTGGTGTGGGCGTAAGCCAGAACTTCCTTAATTTCTCCGTATTGCAAGTTGACGTTCAGCATGCCGAATGGATCAGGCGTAGTGAATGCGCTCCATTTTACCTTATCGTTCTTGCCTTGGTAACTAGCTTGCAGATCAATCTTCTTTTCGGGGGGGTACTCAGTTGCGAAACCCTGCCTGCCGGTATTGTCGAAGGGGCCGATCGTATGCCAGTTGACGAGAAACCCCATCAAGCTCTGGACATCGATTTCTTGTCCCGTTTTCTCCAAAGCTTCCTTTGCTTCCTTGATTTGATCGACTTCTCTTCCTTTGTTTAGAACCTTTTCGAAAAGAGCTTGGGCCTGCTCGGGTTTTTGGGAGCTTCGGGCTGATTCCAAAAGTTTTTCAACGGCCAATCGGCGAAGAGTAGGCTCTCGGTCGTCAATAAACTTGGAGGGGAGCGAGTCGGCGAGCTTGGGGCTGTGTTCGGAAACGAGTTCGTAGGCGAGCTTTCTCGAACTCCCGGTGTTTTGGTCGTCCTTTAAATAAGCGAGTATTTTCTTGGCCGGAAAATTCGATTTCTCTCGATCCAAGATTTCCGAAATAGCAGACCGAATCCAGTTGTCACCGAGGTCGTTGGCTTGGTTCATGGATTCCAAAAGCTTGGGAATCGAAGATGCGTCGAGTTTTCCGACCAAGGGCCAGGCACGGACTGCATTCTCGTTTCCTTGCCCTTTGGCATCGACTTGGATCAGGGCGTTGATCAATTCCTTCTCCTGCCCGGGCAAAGAGGGAAGCATGGAGGCAACAAGAGTCCAGATTGGGATAAGAGAGTGCGTAATCTTCATAGCAATTGTTTTTGAAGGTTATTCCTCGTTTCGGAAAGTAAAAAAACTTCCACAAAGATCTTTTTGCTTTTCAAGCATCCGTTCCTGAGGAAAGGTGCGGTCATGAAAATTTCACGATTTTATCCGTTCGTCTTCTCGTTGCTTTGTTTTCTTACTCATGTCGGAGTCAATGCTCAGAGCGAAACGCTATTCCTTTGGCCCGACAAGGTGCCCGGAGAGGTGCCCGGTGAGGTTGCTGAGGAGGCGGGTGAAACCAGGGGAGGTATCCTACGGATCTCCAACGTTTCCAAACCCAGTTTGACGATCTTTCCCGCAAACCCTGAAAGTGCCAACGGAACGAGCATTCTTGTGTGCCCGGGTGGTGGATACAATATTCTCGCGTACGAGCACGAGGGCTCGGCCATTTGCGAGTGGCTCAATTCATTGGGCGTAACCGGATTTCTTCTTAAGTACCGTGTCCCTCGACGAAAAAACAGACTCAAGCACGAGGTCCCCTTGCAGGATGCTCAACGGGCGATCGGACTGATTCGCCACAATGCCAAGAAATGGAAGGTTGACCCTAACCGCTTGGGGATTCTTGGTTTCTCCGCCGGAGGCAACCTTTCCGTAATGGCGTTGACCTCTCATCAGGTCCGGTCCTATCCAAAAGTGGACGAGGCGGACCAGGCATCCTGCCGACCTGATTTTGGAATTCTGATTTACCCGGCCTATCTCGTGGACCGAAAAAAACGGGACAAACTTTTACCCGAGATCAAGGTGTCGAAGGACACACCTCCTTGCTTCTTTGCTCATACGGGAGATGACGGGGTACCTGCGGAGGGTAGTGTTCTCATGTATCTCGAGCTTGAAAAACTGGGAGTGGAGGGAAATGAGCTCCATGTTTATCCTTTTGGCGGTCACGGGTACGGAATGAGGCCATCCGATCATCCGGTTTCCAGTTGGCCCTCGAGAGCAGAATCCTGGATGGGCTCCATGGGGTGGTTGAAAAAGTGAGTGTTCCTTCTTTCAGTCGGGCGGTTCGATATCACGAGCATGGGGAACCGGAGGCGGTTCTCAAACTCGAGGAAGTTCCGGTTCCGGCCATTGGAGCAGGTGAGGTTCTAGTGGAAATGCAGGCGGCTACGCTCCACCCCTCGGACATTGGCTTGATCAATGGTTCTTATGGTCGCTTGCGGCAGTTGCCCGCGGTTGGCGGGCGCGAAGGGGTGGGGAAAGTCGTTTCAGTTGGCTCGGGAGTCGACGAGAAAATCCTGCAGCGTCCCGTTGCGATGCCGGACGATCAGGGAGCCTGGCAGGATTACGTTAAGATGCAGGCGGATGACTTGATCCTTCTGCCTGCTTTGGTTCCCTTCGATCAGTTGGCCCTCTCCATCATCAACCCTCTGACGGCCTGGCGCTTGCTCAATGATTTCGAATACCTCAACGAGGGCGATTTCATTATCCAAAATGCCGGTAATTCGGCCGTTGGGCTATCCGTTGTTCAGTTTGCCAAGAAATTGGGACTAACCTTGATTAGCTTGGTCAGGAACGAGGGAAGGAAATCGGAAATGATTGATTTCGGGGCTCAAGAAGTCTGGATCGACGACGATGACGTCCCGGAGAAGGCCAAGGAGTTGACCGCGGGCAAGGGATGCGTCCTTGGATTGAACTCAGTTGGTGGCCGTAGTGCATTGCGAATCGCGCGATCTTTGGGCGAGGGCGGAGTGCACGTGACTTTTGGGGCAATGGATGGAACCTCCGTTCGCTTTCCGACCAGAAGCCTGATTTTTGATGACATCCGCTTTGTCGGTTTTTGGTTGGACAGATGGAAAAGAAAGCAAAGTCCGGCCAGCTTGAGGAATGCCGTCGAAGAGGTGCTTCAACCCTTGGCTCTTGCCGAGATCCGACATCCCGTTGACAAGGTTTTTGAGTTGGATCAATTCGATTTGGCTCTTGCGAGGAACGCAGAATCAAGAATGGGGAAGGTTCTTCTCGTTCGCCGAAAAGATTCCGCCGGATAGCATTTCAACTCAGGACTTGATTTTCTTGATGAGGGAAGGGAGTGAGAAATACTTTCCCGGGCACTTGGTGTGGTTGGGGTGGAGAAGTTTATGAGTCGTTACGCTCGAATGAGAGATCCGACAGTTTTTCATAAGATGCTTGCACAAACCCTCCAGACTCTTGAGTTGCTTGGAAGTGGGTCGCCTGAGTTCGAAATTACCGATTAAGCAGATGCCGATACTCGTCTTGTTCAAAGACAATTGCTTCATGTGACCGCCGTCCAGTTGCCCTTTCCAGCGACTCCCGATGTGAATCTCTCCGTCCGTTGCCTTGCGCGAACCGTTTGAAATTACAAAGTGGTAGGCCAATCCGTTTTTCATGCCCCTTTTTTTATGAACTTGATGCATGTTCATGGCGTCATCGACCGGAGTTGCGGAATGATGAATCACGATTTTTTTCCACCGGGAAGAATTGTTGATCGATTTCAGGGTCTTGAGGACGGATGCCGGGAGCAATGGAGTTACCTGAGTTTTCTTGGTTCCTCCTAATGGAATCGTGATTTTTTGCCCCACCTTGATCAAGTTGGGTTGCTTGATGCCATTGACCTCGATGATGTCGGATGTCTTGACCCCGAATCGTGACGCTATCCCACCCAGACTATCACCTGTTTTGATGACATAATCTATGTTCTTGGTCGTGGAGGAAGGAATCTTGAGCTTTTTTCCTGCAAAAAGAAGGTTGGCATTTGATATTCCATTGAAGGATTGAAGGGCGGCGGTGGAGACCCCGTACTTACGAGCAATCCCACCGAGTGTTTCGTTTTTTTGAACGACGTGGGTCACTTCTCCCCACAGCAAGGGAGCAATCGCCAAAGCGAGTGAAAACAGAAATAAAATCCTCATCTACCGCTTTCGGTTATTTTTAAAAGCTTTGCTCATGGCAACAATGAAGTTGTCGAGAATTGATTTTTTCGAATCATTGGGCTTTGCCATTGCTTGGCTTTCGCGCAAAAAGAGATCTTATGAAGTTCAGGACTAAAATGTGGCTCGTATCCCAATGTGTGCTCATTGTCACAGCATGTATTATTCAGCTTACTTTTTATCATGAAATCCAATATGGACCAATCAAGGGAATGGCAAAACGCCCTTACTGGGACATTATCAAAGGTGTCGAACCTGTTTTGCCTAAAGCCATCGAAGACTTAAGGCCCGAACTTTACGACGCCCGTATTCCGATGACCGCCGACGAAGCAAAGCGCAGAAACCTCACGGCCTACAGGTTGGCGGCACGCCAAGAGGACGGACTCCGAGTCGCATTCGTGGGTGGTTTCGTTGTGAATGGTCTTTATTTTGTTCTCTTTCATGTTCTGTTCGCTTACTTTACCAAAGCCCTTCGCCGGGCGGAGAAAAATAGAGCAAGTTGAAATTTATCGCTCTTTTGGGTTGCTTAACCGCGTCATAGTTTTTCCATAGGCAGGCAGATGATATCAATTATGAACAGAATACCAACTTATCTGCACATTCTCCCATTTATCCTATTCGGGGTCCCCAACGCACACGCTCAAGGCGACGACTTCTTCGAGAAGGAAAAGCCTGTTATCAGTTATTACGAGAACTTGGATGACAAGACATACTTCCATCAAAGAAGGATTCACGGAATGAAGGGGGAGCTCAACAACTACTCCGAAAAGCTTCACAATCTACAGAAAAGATTCGACCAGATATTCTACGGTTTGTCGGCCGACCCCTCTTTCCAGACGCCTTTCGACGTAACGAACCAACCAAGCAGGCCCACGCGATCCAACCGTTTCGAAGGAAACTCGACTTCGGGGAGCGTCGCCCCCCTTGCCCCGGAAGCTTATTCCCGTGCTCCACGGTCGATCGAACCTCCCATTCCGGCAGGACCCGATCAATTGGCTTTCAACGTGAACTCACCCGGTGAATTCAAGAAGGATGACCAAACCGTCAGCACTTTCACTCCGTCACGCTCCGGTTCCGGGGGGTTGGGAGGGTACTTGATTCTCACCCCTGGGGTTGCCATTCCTTTCAAAACTCATGAAGGGGTTGACTTCCACAGGAAATACGACGCGGGCCTTTCTCTCTCGCTAGCCGGTGGGGTTAAAAAAGAGGGCTTTCGAATTGGCTTGGGAACCCTATTCAAGAGGAACGACTTTGACCCAAGTTCAAGGTACGACACAAACAAACCCCTCACCCAGGAGAGCAAGACTTTTGCCGCTTATCTGGACTTAGGTTATGACTTTGCTTTGGTAGGCTCCCTGGACGGTTTTGTGGGATTGGGGTTGGGCTATTATCGTTCATCTATTCAGGACCCCTCGAAGCGAACCGATGATGGTTTTTTTGCCACCGGAACAATTGGCTTGGCCTACAATTTCTCCGACCTGATCGCTCTTCGTCTCGGGTACAGGTACTTCCATGAAGATGAGGTTCCAGCTCACTTGGCTGAATTGGGTCTGGGTTTTGAGTTCTAATCCTTGATGTCAAATGCCGAAGAGGGGACCGCGCAGGTTCCCCACAAGCAAGGACGGGTCGCAAGGTTTTTTTTGTGGCCGATTGGACTCCTCTACCGTTTATGGACCGCTTCCATCCGAATTGAGAGTATCGATTCAACGGAGGAGGGGAGGGATCGCTTGAGCAAACGACCTTGCATCCTCATGTTATGGCACAACCGACTGTTTCTGGCAGGGGAGTGGCAACGCCGTATCCGCAAGGAAAAGGTTTGCTATGGGTTGATCAGTGCAAGCAAGGACGGTGCCTTGCTGGAAACTTTTGATGGGTGGGCGGGAATCCGGGCGGTTCGGGGTTCGAGAAACCGTCGGGGGACGCAGGCCATCCGAGACTTGGTACGTGTGATGCGCGAAGGGCACGACATCGGGGTGACGCCCGATGGATCGAGAGGTCCATGCTATGAAGCGAAATCCGGAGCGCTTCTCGTCGCCCGCTTGACCAAAGAACCGATTCTGTTCCTGTCCTTTGAGTTCGGGTGGTCGCTCAGGCTTAAGTCATGGGATCGTTTTATCGTGCCTTTCCCCTTCACCAAAGTCATTGCCAGGTACAAATACGTTGGTTTCGAAGAAGCTTTCGGAGAAAGGGACCTCGAGGAGGCTACTCAATTCGCTCAACGTCTTTTGTTGGATATGACCAAGGACTGAAGCTTTTGTTCGGTTTATCCCTAGATTCATCTTGCCCGACCCTCAATATCTGCATTTCCTTCCGAATTTCCTATGACCGTAGTCCTTCGAACTCATGACCTGACCAAGAGGTTTGCCAAAGTCCTTGCCGTGGATGGTTTGAACATGGAATTGAAGCAAGGGACCATCACCGCCTTGCTCGGCGGGAATGGAGCAGGCAAGACGACGACTTTGTCCATGCTATTGGGGTTGCTTAAGCCAACCTCGGGAACGATTGAGCTTTTTGGAAACGATTTTATCGCCAATCGCTTTTCGGTACTTTCCCGGATGAATTTTTCCTCCCCATATGTGGACTTGCCTCAAAGGCTTACGGTGAGGGAGAATCTTTCGGTTTACGCAAGGCTTTACGGGGTCAAGAAGGTTTCCGGGAGGATTGACGAAGTCGTACAGGAATTGCGACTGGAGTCATTCATCGACCGAAGGCTCCGCAAGCTTTCCTCCGGTCAAAAAACAAGGGTTTCTCTTGCCAAAGCAATGATTAACCGACCTGAATTCCTGCTTTTGGACGAACCCACAGCAAGCTTGGATCCCGACACGACTTCTTGGATTCGAGAATTACTCGATTCGTACCGGAAGGAAAGCGGATCCACTATTTTGTTCGCCAGTCATGACATGAGGGAAGTCGAACTTCTCTGTGATGAAGTTATCCTTCTTCGCAAGGGCAAGTTAGTGGAGCGCGGAACCCCTCAGTCGCTCTTGGATAAATATGACCATAAAACACTTGAGGAAGTCTTTCTTCAAGTCAGTAGGTCAGGAGGAAGCGAATGAATATCACCTCCTCTATGGGCAGGATTTCCGCCTTGCTCCTCCGATACATCTACTTGCTGCGTAGTTCTTGGCCAAGGATTATCGAGATCGCCTACTGGCCGACTATG
>JAURNO010000140.1 GCA_030830145.1 Verrucomicrobiota bacterium | reverse complement strand
TCCAGAATGCAGATGAAGAAGATGATTCTCCCGTTGACGCCAAGGGAACGCAAAGTCGCGATTTCCGTTCGCTTGCGCACCACCGCGGCATCCAAGGCTTGCAGAATCAAATAAGCCCCGACGAGAATTGCGATCAGGGAAAGAATCGTCAGGTTGAGACGGAAAGCCGCCGTCATGGCCGCCCGGTCCGCAGCCCGGTTTTCCGTTGGACTGAGGCGCATTCCGGCAGGCAAATCTCCGGAAAGCCGATCACGGATTTGCTCAAGATAACCTCGGTCTTCCCGCATGTCCGTTCGAGCCAGTACGACCTCCACGCGGTTGACTTCTCCAGGACGACTCAAGAGAGCCTGTATCGTGGGTAGGTCCCCGAGGACCAGGTCGTCCCCCAAGTTCGAATCATCGTCTTCCAGTATCTTGCGAACCGATACTTCCATGATTCTTCCGCTCGCCAGTATGGGAACGGAATCTCCTTCCCCGACCCCAAGCTTGTCCGCCGCTCCCCGACCGATCCAAACGTCCTGGGCACTACCCAACCATTCGTGCCAGGTCGATTCTTCCTCCGCAAACTCGATTGGATCCTCGAGAATCGAAGGTAAGTTGGCAAGAGCCAGCAAGTCCAATCCAATGAGGCGAAGTTGGCTGGCAGGTTGACCTGATTCATCCAACGAAGTCACGGAGCCTTCGATTACCGGAACCAAGTGCCAGTCGGGATCGGAGGCAAGTTGTCCGAGGCTTGAGAGTTGCTCGGGCCCGAAGCGCTCGGTGGGTGACTCGATTAAGAAATCACTTCGCCCCGATACCGCTTGGTTAAATAGGCCGAAGTTTGCGGATGCCGACCGACTGGCTTGTCGGATGCCGTTGAAAGCACCGACTCCGACGGCGACGATTCCGACGAGCAAAAGATAATGACCAAGCTTGGCCTTCCAGTGACGGAAGGTCATGCGGGCAAGAATGAGCCACGCGATTTTCGGACCTGCCGGGTTTCGGGACACGGGTCTTAAGAAACGAGGGTTCCGTCTCTCATTGAAATTACGCGGTCGCAAATAGCAGTGGATGCATGGTCGTGCGTGACCAGAAGGAGCGCGACCCCATGTTCAATGGAAAGGGTCTTGAGCAATTTCAGCACTTGGTTTCCGTTTTCCGTATCCAAACTGCCCGTAGGTTCATCCGCCAAAAGAAGAGCAGGTCGGTGGATCAGGGCCCGGGCAAGGGCGACCCGTTGGCGTTCACCACCACTCAAGGCATCGGGTAGATGAGTGGAGCGGCCAGTCAGGCCGACGGATTCGATCAACCGTTTGACTTTTTCAATCCGTTCTTCTTTTGCCATCCCGATCAGTTGAGCGGGAAACTCGACGTTCTCGAAAGCGGTCAGGGTCGGCAACAAGTGAAAGGATTGGAAGACGTAACCAATCGACTCTCTTCTCAATCGCTCCAAGTCTCCACCGTTCAAATCACCAAGCAAACGGCCGGCCATCCGAACCTCGCCCGAATCCACCTGCTCGATTCCGCAAATACAATTGAGCAGAGTCGACTTCCCGCTTCCGCTCGGACCCATCAGAGCGACCCGCTCTCCGGACTTAAGCTCTAGATCAACCCCTCGGAGCACCGGGACATTGCCAAAAGACTTGGTGATGGATGAGAGCTTCAAGGCAATCCCATTTTCGGGATCTTCATTAGAGGCGATTGATACCATTAAACTATCCTACTCAGAACTCAGACAAAGTCCAAAAAAACAGAACGAAGCATTCGCCTGCCGGACAAACAAATCGAGTCGGCCGGTTACGGCCAAATCGCAATATTAGCGAAAGGAACGCTTGGCCGCGGAACGGTTGGTAAGCCGCCGGCGCTGTCCACCACCACCCTCGGGACGACCGCCTCCGGAAAAGGACGGCTTGCTTTTTCCTCCTTGCGGGCGACTCTGACTTTCACCAGATGGGTTGCCTCCGCCGCCTTGGGAGCGACCTCCGCCTCCACCTTTGCGACCACCACTTCCCTTGGAACGGTTTCCTCCATGACGGGGCTTGCCTTTGCCTGGCTTGAAACCACGGGACGGCCGGTTTTGCCCACCGCCTTGACTGGGATGGTCGGGCTTGCACTCGAAGCCTTCCGGCTTTCTAATCTGAATCGAGCGCTTGATGAAGCGTTCGAGGGATTTGAAAGCATCCCGATCGTCGGCCGTGATAAAGCTGATTGCCACTCCGTCCATATTGGCCCGACCCGTCCGGCCGATACGGTGAACATAGTCTTCGGTATGGGGAGGAAAGTCAAAATTGACGACGTGAGTGATCCCATCGACATCGATTCCGCGGGCCGCGATATCGGTGGCGACCAAGACCCGGATCTTTCCGTCCTTGAAATCCTGCAAGGCGCGGGCTCTTTGATTTTGGCTGCGGTTGGAGTGAATGGCTCCCGAGGAAACCTTGTCCCGGCCAAGTTGCCGGGCTACCCGGTCCGCTCCGTACTTGGTCCTCGTAAAAACAAGGACAGAGTACATTTCATTGTCCCTCAAAAGATGCTTGAGTAAATCGATTTTCTGCGACTTTGGAACTTCGTGAACGTATTGCTCGACGGTATCGGCCGGGTTCGACCGACGGCCGATCTCAACGGTTTGAGGTTTATACTGGAACTCGTGGGTCAGCTTCTCGATTTCCTTCGAAAGAGTGGCCGAAAAAAGAAGGGTCTGCCGGCCCTTCTTGGGCAAATCCTTCGAGATCCGGCGGATATTCGGAAGAAAGCCCATGTCGAGCATCCGGTCGGCTTCGTCGAGAACAAGGAATTCCAAACCGGAAAAGTCGGCACACCCTTGTTCCATCAAGTCCATCAAACGACCGGGCGTGGCTATGACGAGATCGACCCCGTTTCGAAGAGCTTGCTTTTGCGGACCTTCCCCCACTCCACCGTACACCGTAGCAACCTTGAGTGGGAGGTGTTTGGCGTAGGCTTTCACGTTGTCGTGAATTTGAACGACTAGTTCACGGGTAGGAGAAATGACCAGTGCCCGCGTCTTGCGATCGCGGGAACCTTCCTTCTTCAAGCGCTCGAGAGTAGCCAGCATGGGCAAGGTGAAAGCCGCGGTCTTGCCGGTTCCAGTCTGGGCAATACCGATCACGTCGCTTCCTTTGATAATCAAGGGAATGGCGGCGGTCTGAATGGGAGTGGGTTCGGAATACCCCGACTCCTCGATGGCTTGTAAAATGTTGGGCCCAAGGCCGAGTGTTTGAAAGGACATTTTCCTACCCTACTGAATTTTAAGGTAATAGCGATGTTATTCACGTTCAATTAACAGGCCTTGCGCAAGTTACTCGTAATGGACAACCTTGGTTCAATCATGAATCGACTTCTTTTTGTCCTGTTTTTTATCACTTCCGCGCTTTGGGGACAAAATCCGCCCTATGACGCTTACCCGGACGCCGAACCACCTTATTACCGCATTAGATACGAAGCCTCGAGCAAACCGGGTGGATTGATCTTCCCGGTCAAATACACGGTATGGATCCCGGAAGGACTGAAGACCCTGCGCGGGGTCATCGTCCATCAGCACGGATGCGGAGAAGGTTCTTGCAAATCCGGACTAACCGGGGCTTGGGATCTCCATTGGCAGGCCTTGGCCCGGAGGCACGACTGCGCCCTGCTCGCCCCTTCTTACGAGCAACCCGGAAAGGCCGACTGCCAAATGTGGTGCGACCCGCGCAATGGTTCCGACCAGGCTTTTCAGCAAGGCCTGAAAGATCTTGGAAAAAAGAGCGGGCATCCGGAATTATCCGAGGTTCCATGGGCCTTGTGGGGACACAGCGGCGGTGGACACTGGGCCGGTGGCATGACGCTCTTGCACCCCGAACGCGTGGCCGCGGCTTGGTTGCGCTCCGGCGTGCCTTTTCTGGAAGCAAACCCCGACCGCACTTCGATCAAGCCTCACGGCCTGCCCAAAGCCGCCCTGCGGGTCCCCATCATGTGCAACCCAGGGACCAAGGAAGGCGTCACGCTCAAAACAGGACGATTCGCCCGGGTTTGGCCGGCCAATGAAAAGTTCCTTTTGAAAATCCGGGCCAAAGGCGGATTGATCGGGTTGTCGGTCGATCCCTTGACCGCGCACGAGTGCGGAAACTCCCGCTATATGGCGATCCCTTGGTTGGACGCCTGCCTCAAAGCCCGCTTGCCGGCCAAGGCGGGCGAAGCGCTCAAGCCGATGCCTATGGACAAGGCCTGGTTGGCTCCCTTGCTCGGAAAGAAGGCCGTGCCGGCTGCAAAGTTTTCAGGAGACAAAAAGAAAGCCGTTTGGCTCCCGGACGCAAAGACGGCCAGGCAATGGATGCAGTTCGTCAAAGATACGAAAGTCGCTGACACGACGCCGCCTCCCGCTCCGACTCATTTGAAAACCAAGGGAAACGTCCTGACTTGGAAAGCCCGGGCGGATTTCGAGAGCGGGTTGTCCCATTTCATCATCAAACGGGACGGCGAGGAGATCGGTACGGTCCCCGAAAAACCGGGCAACCGTTTCGGGCGGCCGCTCTTCCAAGGCTTGCAGTATAGCGACACCCCGTCTTTTCCACTTGTTGAAATGAAATTTGCCGACAAGGATGCGAAAGCAGGAAAGAAGCACACCTACCGGGTGGTGGCCGTCAATACGGCCGGCTTGCGATCAAAATAAGAAAGGCTATTTCAGCTCTTCGTACTTGGCCGAACTGCCTTTTGCTTTTTCCACGGGATACTTCTCCGCGTTCTTGGCAATCTTTTCTTTGACGATTTCCGGGACGTCCAAGCCGTGCCGTCCGGCAAGCATGATGGCGTAGGCAAAGACGTCGGCTAATTCCTCGCGGAGTCTCACCTTGTCCACTTGTTCGGCTTCGTCTTCCTTTTTCCACAGAAAGAGTTCGTTCAGTTCGGCCGCCTCAATGGACAGAGCCAAGGCCAGGTTCTTGGAATCATGAAACTGACCCCAGTCACGCTCGTCGCGGAATTGCTCAAGTGCATCGAGAAGTTCTTGAAAATCGCTCATTAAGTCCGATCAAAGACACTTCACGCAGGAAGGAGAAGCAAAAAACCAAATGGAAAGAGCTCTTTTGAAAATAGGGACTCTAATGGGTTGAAATTGCGCCTTTTCTTCCTTCTAATGAATTTTGTTCATCTAATTATCACAGCCTTTCACGACTTCCCTTTATTATGTCCGATCTTTGGTACTGCTCATTGAAATCTGGTGTTTGGGGGCCGGCCCCCAAGCCCGAAGTCGAAAAAATTCTCAAGACTGGATACTTGAACAAAAAAACCTGGGTCCGTAAAAAGGAAGACGCGGATTGGATCGCGCTCGAAGATGCAGGGCTCTTCCCCATCGAGGACATTCCCGATGCGAACCCCGCGACCCAAGCGGAAGAATCAAACGCGTCCGAACCTGTCGAAAAAAAGAAAGAGCCGGAGAAAAAGTCAACTCCCCCGGCTCCTTTGCCCAAAGAGGAGGAAGAACCTCCGCCCCAGACCGAAGACAAGGGTGCTCCCCAAAGCGAGGTAAGAGACATCGCGTTGGAAGCCACTCAAAAGTCAAAGGAGGCTCTTGTCGCCTTGGGAGGAAAAGGTCAGCAGGCTTTGCAGGCCATTGACATCGAGCAGAAAAAGAAGAAAGCCAAAGCCACTTTCAATTTATACCGGTTGTTTTGGACCCGGGTGCTAAAGAGTGATTTCAGCGTCATTGAAAGCACGGAGGATGAAGCCAAAAAATTGGAATCGGGGACCGAAAACGTAAAAAGCCCCCTCGCTCAGGACTATGCAAGTTGGCGTCGCTCGATGCTGATGATTTGTATCCTGGTGCTCTTCTTCAGCACCCTTTTCAACATAAGCGATATCTTCGTCACGCTTGGACAACAAGACGTTCACGTGGTTCAGAAAATTCAAACGGTCCTGATCTTTTTCTTCCAGCTTGGATCCGTCGTACTGTGTGCCATGGCGGCCCGCAATTGGGTTGATTTGCGAAAATCGAGATCCCTCGCCCGCTTTGCCTGGTTACTCCAATTCGTCGGTCCGTTTTTGATCTTTTTGATCCCTCTCAGTCTTTTTGTGGACGACCGGAGAATTTTGGCTCAACTCGGATTGGGGGCAGTCCTTGTCCTCGCTCCTAAAATTTTCGGTCTTTTCCCCGGTTTGATTCGATGCAGCTTGACGGTCAAAACCCTCCTCCCTGAAACAAGCACGCCCGGTTGGCTGGGGATCATAATCGCCCCCACCTACTCGCTCTTCCTTGCCATGGCCACAATCACGGCCATTCAGGGATCCGAGTTCATCATGGGCATAGGCTTCGCGCTCCTGGCCGTCGGCATGTCCGTCGTCATCCTGAGGGCTCAACTCCTGCTCAAGGCTACCGACCAGGAGGGAGCGTCCGATACGGTAAAAGGGATTAAGAAAAGACAAATGATCTTTCAAGTTTCAGGAGTTGCCTGCATTGGAGTATCGATATTCCTGCAAGTCGAAAACATAGATTTCAGCCTGATCAACAACCTCTTCCTTTTCGTCTTCTCCTTTATCGCAAACGTCACCCTGCTGACTGTCGTCATGTCGGACTTCATGCTGGGGATGATCAGGCAAGGCCAATTGCAAGCGGTCGCTTTTGCCGGAACGCCCCTCGAAAAATCCCTTACCAAAAGACTGGATGACTTGGCGGCCTGCGGTCTGACCGATTTGGAAGCGGGGGAACTCGAATTTGCCTCGAGCTTTAAAGAAAAGAGCGGGGTCTTCGCCAAGAGTGCATCAAGCCAAGGTTCCCGTTTAGTCGAGAAAGCGCGTCAACTCGGCAACAAGAGCGAGGAAGAAAGCGGTCAACCTCCTCCCCCCCTCCTCGAGGAAACAAAGACCGAAGAAAACAGTTCCGAGACCGAAGGCAAAACCTAGCAAGCTCGAACGACGATCCTAAGGATCAGGAAGGCGTTCGACTGCTTCGAAGGTCTTTTTCAATAGCTCTTCAATAGATTCCGATTCGTCGAAATAGATTCCGGAAATTGCAATCAAGACGACCTTTTTCCCTTTTCTTCCGCTAAAATAGTTGCCGAAAACATCCCCTGATTCAGTCTGCCAAAGAGAAAACTCCGATTCGTCACCCCAACTGAAAAGGTCGTTGCGGGTAACCAATTTGGTTTCGCCCGAACCAATCCAAGTGCCCAAACCCATCGCCTTGTGAACGATTACGGCGTCGGACGCCTTGGGTTGGACGGAAACCGAATGAAAGAGGTAAAGGGGGGTCTCGCCATCTTTATCCTCATAGGTGTATTCAATGTCGTAGGAGTCATCGAACTCCTTAGTCTTGACCAATGACTCCTTGGTTGGATCGGGGACAAAGCCCTCTACCCAAAGAGTCAGATCTTCCGCCTTGAGCACCGCCGACCTGTCCAACTCAGTAAGGTTGGCGGATTCGGAGCAAGCACTGATCAAGGCAGCAAAGGAAAACAAGGTGAAAATCTTTTTCATTCCGCTATCTTACCTTGGGGAAAGGGTTACCGCCATTATAACTTCCGCCCCTCTTTGGAAAGTTCGTATTGTCTCAAAGGTCGAACGATACGGCGGAGCTCACCGCATTGGCCTTCTCCCGCGCCTGATCGATGGAATCTCCTCGGGCCAGGGCGACCCCCATTCGACGTTGCCCACTGACTTGCGGTTTTCCGAAAAGGCGAAGTTGGGTATCGGGTTGGGAAAGAGCCTGATCCAAATTGCCAAAGGAGACCTTTTCGGATTCCCCCTCCACGAGAAGAACCGAGCTGGCCGAGGGGCCGAACTGGCGGATGCTCGGGATGGGCAAACCGAGGATGGCCCGTGCATGGAGCGCGAATTGCGAAAGATCCTGCGAGATCATGGTGACCATTCCGGTATCGTGGGGACGGGGAGAAACCTCGCTGAAGAGAACCTCGTCTCCCTTGATGAAAAGCTCGACTCCGAAGACGCCGCGACCACCAAGTCCGTCGGTCACCGCCTTGGCGTAACGCTTGGCTTCCTCGAGGGCGGCGGCGGACAT
>JAURNO010000139.1 GCA_030830145.1 Verrucomicrobiota bacterium | reverse complement strand
GCGAGGGCAGGGGTGAGCAGGCGGCGGAAGGAAAAGAGAAAGTCCTCGGCGGTGAGGGGCTTACCGTCTGACCATTGGGCATCCTTGCGAAGCTCGAAAACCCATTCGTCGGGTCGTTTGTCGTTCACGGCGTACCATTTGGTCGCAACGCCAGGCAGAGCGGTACCGTCCTTGGAGGGATGGGCTTCCACGAGTCCCTCGAAAAGGGAACGAATCACATTGCTCTCCAACACACCACTTACAATATGCGGATCCAGACCTTTGGGTTCCCCGCTGTTTCCCATGATCAGGATCCCATCCTTGGAAGCCTCTTGCACGGTGCTTTGGCCCTCGCATGACCAAAGGAACAAACAGGCGAACAGTGCGGGAACGATTCGCAAGCGTTGGCCCAGGATTTTGCGAATCCGTGGTACACCTGGAATTTCCTGGATGGAAGAAAAGGTCATCTTCGATTCAAGAAAAGGGAAATGGAAGCGTTCGGCAAGATGAAGATTTGTCTTTGATCAATTGATTTGGGCGTATAGGTATAGAAACCTTACATGCGAGACTATTTTATCAGAAGACTGCTTTTGATTCCGCCGACCCTGCTTGGCGTGACTTTGCTTGTCTTTACGATTACGCGCTTCGTACCGGGTGGACCGATGGAAAGGGCTTTGCAGGAAGCGCAGAAAGCAACCGAGGGGGGCGGTTCCTCGAGTGGTCAAATCGGTGGAGGGATGAACGAGGAGCAGGTGGAGGAATTGGAGGAGGAGTACGGATTCGACAAGCCGATCTTCCAGGCATACCTGCAATGGCTCGGGGCGCTTCCACGGGAACGTCGTTTGAGCAAGGCAGACTTCAGAGAACAGGGCAAAGACAAGGTAGGCGGGGACTTCGTTGGTGATTCCAACAATACCTTGGTCTTGCTCAAGGGAAGCGGCAGGCAAGCACGAGTGACCCGTAAGGGAACCTTTGTGACGTCGGCGACTTACTCGGACGATAATCGACCGATCACCGAGGACGGCTGGGAAATCCGACTGGAAACGATCGCGGACCGAAAAGAAAGATGGTCCCGTCGCTCGGGTGAAGACATTTCCAAGGCACCTCAGAACTACGATGACAGGGCGATTGTATACAAGACCCGTTTTGCAGGTCTGCTCCAGGGAGACCTCGGAAGATCCACCGACTTCGGGGATCCTGTCTGGGATCTGATCAAGGGACGAATCCCGGTTGCTCTTTATTTCGGAATTCTGACTGCCCTCATTACCTATGGAGTCTGTCTCCCCCTTGGTATCCTCAAGGCGATCAGGCACCGCACCATGATCGACAACCTCACATCCATTCTTATTTTCGTGGGGTATGCCATTCCCGGGTTCGCCCTCGGGGCGCTCATGCTGGTCTACTTGGGGGCAAGGGGAGGGTGGTTTCCTCTTTTCGGCCTCACCGATCCCAATTTCGACGACATGGGGACTTGGGACCAGTTCGTCGACCTGCTTCATCACACCGCTCTGCCTTTGCTTTGTTACGTCGTGGGTGGTTTCGCTTGGCTTACCATGATGATGAAGAACAACCTCATGGACAACCTGGCCGCGGACTACGTAAGGACGGCGGTATCCAAAGGAGTCTCTTTTCGGAGCGCCGTATTCAAGCACGCGTTCCGAAATTCGTTCATCCCCATCGCCTCCACCCTCGGTCAACTGATCACCATTCTGGTAAGTGGGAGCATTCTAATCGAGTCCGTCTTCGATATTCAGGGCTTCGGACTTCTTCAGTATCAGGCTCTCCTCGGTCGAGACCAAACGGTTATCATGGGAACTTTGACCATAGCCGCATGTCTCCTTGTCTTGGGTAATATTCTTTCCGACTTGATCGTGGCCATGGTGGACCCACGGGTAAAGTTCAACTGACCGATTCATGTTACGCTTGCTTGGCAGACTTTTTTGGATGGGTGCTCTTCTTGGGGCACTGGGAGAGGTTATGGCTATCGAGTTTCCTACCGTTCGCTTCCCTTTTACCCTCAGCCGGGGAGTCGGATTTCTTGGGGTGGATCTCGAGGGCGGTGGAATTTTTCCTTGGTTCGGTTGGTTGACGATGGTCTTTTTTCTTCTTTTGGGAATCTTCAGCGAGATTAGTTTTGCGAGGGGTTTTGCCTTTACGCCCATCACCTTGCGTCGCATCGAGCGCTTCAAGTCCATCAAGCGTGGTTATTACTCGCTTATCATTATTTTGGGCTTGGCCGCAGTGGCATCCCTCGATCATCTTTTGGTCGGCAACGAGGCCTTGATCGTGAAAAGAGACGGCCAATGGCATTGGCCCGCCTTTTCCCGCCATTTGGAGAAAGGGGAAGTCTTTGGCTTGAAAGGCGACGAGGCTCAAAGTCCTCCTGATTACCGTGACCTGCAAAGAACGTTCGCCGATGCCGGCAAGGGGGACTGGGTTCTGATGCCGCTTCTTCCCTATGCCTCTACGGGCGATACCGTGACCGCGGTCTCGACCGCCCTCGAAGTTTCTCCTGATGGCCTTGCGACAGTGGGCGACAAGCCGTTTTCCGGACTGGCATCCCGTGTCTACGACCTAGTCCGTCCCGAGCGAATGCATTTGCGATTCCGTTTTCGCGACGGACTCAAGGACGGTCCGGCGGATGGGTGGGACGCCGAACGCAATCGCATTTACGGCGCTCTTTACAAGAAGGGAGAGCTGGTGGCGGGATCGGAGTCCTGGAACGGGAAGGGAGACTTGGCTTCTTTTTTGGCCCTTGAATCGAGCGGTCTTAGGCAGGTTCACTTTCCTCCTTCCCCTCCCACCATGGAAGAGGGCCAAACCCATCTTTTGGGCACGAGCTCCAAAGGCTACGACGTACTGGCCTATCTTTTCGGCGGCCTTCAGGTAAATTTCAAAGCAGCTCTCGTTTATATTCCACTGGTCTATGCGCTAGGCATCTCGATTGGTCTTCTGATGGGTTTTTTCGGCGGGGCTTTCGATTTGATCGTGCAGAGGCTAATCGAGATTCTATCCAACATCCCTTTCTTGTTCGTGGTCATGATCGCAAGCACCGCAATCCCCGAGGGGCTTAAGGAAACCGCAGGCCTTTGGATCATCATAGGGATTCTTCTTCTTTTTGGGTGGATGGGAATGACTTACCTAATGAGGACTGCGGCGCTCAAGGAAAAGGCCCGGGACTATATTGCTGCGAGCCGGGTCATCGGAGCTTCCACCCCGAGAATTCTTTTCCGCCACCTTCTTCCCAATTCGGTGGCGATTATCGTGACCCTCGTTCCTTTTTCCATTTCCAGTCTCGTGCTAGCCCTTACCTCCCTTGATTATCTTGGCTTTGGTTTACCGGCGAAATACGCAACCTGGGGACAACTTTTGCGCGACGGTTTGGAGAACCTCTCCGCTCCTTGGTTGGTAACCTCCGCCTTTCTTGTTTTGGTTGGCCTGCTCATTCTCATCACTTTTGTAGGCGAAGCCGTTCGGGAAGCTTTTGATCCGAAGAAATTCAGTTACTATCGTTGACCCCATGAAGCCCGCCGTCCTCAACCTGATCCTGCTTCTTGCCCTCTTTTTTGTCCTAGGCTGTGCCCCCCCGGTGGAGGACGCTGCCTCCGAAGCGGATTTTGAAAAATGGTACCCGGAGTACAACCGTTATGTTCGGAACTGGCTGAACAAGCAGGTCGAGGATATCGGGACAGAAACAAAAAAAGTGCAGGAGGAATACTCCAACGCAAAAGACGACACCCTCAAGAAGAAGTTGAAAAGCTCCCTGGTTGATCAGCAAAAATTACTCAAGCGAATGCAGTCCCGTCTTGAAATGGGGGATTACTTCCAATTCAAGGGCAAGGACGAGCTTCCCGTAGGCCTTTCGTGGGAAGATGGTTCGGAGCAACCTGAAATAGGGGATCCGGCGGCACGCAAGGGTGGGGCCTTTCGTTATTTCATTTCGTCTTTCCCTCCGACTATCCGACCTTTTGGTCCCAACGCCAATAATTCCTTTCGAGGGGAGTTGTATGACAACGTGGAAATATCTCTTGTGGAATTGCACCCGGAGACGGGAAGCATCATTCCCGGAGTCGCCAAAGAATGGGCGGTCGGCAAAGACGGCCGAACTGTTTTTTTCCGTCTCGATCCGGAAGCCAAGTACAATGACGGTGTTTCCGTCAAACCGGTTGATTTCATGTGGTGGGTTTATATCCGCGCATCCGACAACGTCGTCGCACCCTGGTTCAAGCAATACATTCGTGAGCAATTCGCCCAATTTTCAGTTTACGGGGAGGAATTCATTGCCATATCTCTTCCCGAACCCAAGCCCAAGCTCGCTTATTTTGCCAGCCTTCCGCCTTCGGCTCCTCATTTCTACAAACAATACGGCCCAGATTACAAGGAACGTTACCAGTGGCGAGTCCCACCTACTACCGCCGCTTACACGGTCAAGCCCGAGGATCTCGTCAAGGGCGTCTCGATCACCCTGAGCCGGGTGGACGATTGGTGGGCCGCGGACAAGAAATTTTACCGTTACCGTTACAACGCGGACCGCATCCGTTACACCGTGGTGAGGGACCGTTCCAAAGCGTGGGAACTTTTCCGAGCTGGAGAGATCGATTATTTTCCCATCACTTTGCCCGAGTATTGGTATGAGAAATCAGAAATGCCTCCCGTCTTCGATGGTTTCGTCGAGCGTTACACTTGGTACAATCAGTTCCCGCGGATTCCCTGGTCTCTTTACCTCAATTCCGCCAAGTCTCCTTTGGACGATCACGACGTCCGCCTCGGCATAGGTCACGCCACGAACTGGCAGAAGGTGATCGACGTAGTTTTTCGGGGCGACGCTTCCCGTCTTCCCGGTTGGACAAAAGGTTATGGACGCTTTGATAACCCCGATATTACGGCCCGTCCTTTTTCCATCGGCAAGGCCCGTGAATATTTCGCCAAGGCAGGCTACGTGAAGGAGGATGAAAACGGTATTTTGATGAAAGAAAACGGGGAGCGACTCGAAGTGGCCCTGACCTTTTCCAATATTCCGGTGAGAGCCAAAATGATGGGCATCCTCAAAGAGGAGGCCCTCAAGGCTGGACTGAAGTTCATTCTAGACGGTCTCGACCATACCGTGGTCTACAAGAAGGAGATGCAAAAGAACCACCAGGCCGTCTTTTCCGCTTGGGGATTTCAACCTCCTTACCCACGCTACTACGAATATTTTCATTCGAGCAACGCCTATGACGACAAGGGCAATCTCAAGCACAACACCAACAATGTTTTCTCTTTTGCGGATGAGCGCATGGACCAGCTTGCAGTGGCTTTCCGCAATGCCCGCACGGAGGACGAGTTGGAGGAATACGCCCATGAAATGCAGCGCATCATCCATGACTCCGGTGTCTACGTGCCCGGCTATATGACGGAGTTCTCAAGGGTAGGGTGCTGGCGCTGGGTACGGTGGCCGGATTCCGAGTTCACCGAGTTTTGCCCACCGCGGACTTACGTCCCTTTTGAGAGTTACGTATACTGGATAGACGAGGGGATCAAGAAAGAGACCGAAGAGGCGAGGAGATCCGGGAAGAAATTCCCCGAGGTACAAGCGGTCAAACAGAGATACCGCATTGCATCCAAGACGAAGGACGAAGCCGGTGAGTAATCTGTTGGAAATCGAGAACCTTGAGTCGGGCTTCGATACCGAGCGCGGACTAGTGATGGCGGTCGACGGCATATCCTTCGAGTTGGAGAAGGGTCGCACTTTGGGAATCGTGGGTGAGTCAGGATGCGGCAAGACCGTAACAGCCATGTCCATCGTCGACCTTTTGCCCAAGCCTGCCGGCAGAGTTCGTGGAGGCAGCATACGTTTCATGGACCGCGAATTACGCGATGCCGAACCCGAGGTAATGTACGACGTACGGGGCAACGACGTGGGGGTGATATTTCAAGAACCCATGGCTGCCTTGAACCCAGTCCAGCGAGTAGGTAGGCAAATCATCGAGTCTCTTCTCCTTCATCGTGATTTAACCAAAACGGAGGCTCTTCGGAAGGCCGTCGAATTATTGGATGCGGTAGGTATTCCTTCCCCCGACATGCGCATCTCCGACTATCCCCACCAGCTCTCCGGGGGCATGCGTCAACGCGTTATGATCGCGATCGCCCTATGCTGCAACCCGGACCTGCTTATCGCAGACGAACCCACTACGGCCCTCGACGTAACGGTGCAGGCGCAAATACTCGACCTTATGTCGGAAATGCAAAAAGAACGCGGCATGGCGACTTTGCTCATCACTCATGATCTCGGGGTCATTGCCGAGCAGTGCGACGAGGTAGTCGTCATGTATGCAGGCAGGATCGTGGAACGGGCTCCCGTGAAGGAGTTGTTCGCCGAACCCAGGCACGCCTACACCAAAGGCCTTCTGTCTTCGATTCCGCGGTTGAGCAACGAGCGCAAAAGCGAACTTCGCACCATACCCGGTCAAGTAGCCTCGATTCAGGATTTCGTTTCCGGTTGCCGGTTCTGCCAGCGAATGGGTCGCGATGTCGACAGCCTTACCGAGCGCCCCGCCTATGAGGAAATCGGAGGTGGTCGTTTTCTCGAAACCTGTCCCGAATGTACCTAAAAAATGAGTGAACTAGCATCACCCAAAAACGAAATTCTCAAAGTGGAAGGCTTGAAGATGCATTTCCCGGTTCGAGGTGGAGTGCTTTACCGTCAGACCGCTTCCGTCAAAGCCGTCGACGGTGTGGATTTGGTTATAAGCAAAGGCGAAACGCTCGGTCTGGTGGGCGAATCCGGATGCGGAAAATCGACACTGGGTAAGTGCATTGTGCGCCTTCTCGATCCCACGGACGGAAGAGT
>JAURNO010000138.1 GCA_030830145.1 Verrucomicrobiota bacterium | reverse complement strand
ATTTTCATCGGAGGGAACGGCAAAGAAAACAGCTGTTGAATTCATTTCGTTGACGAGCGAATAACTTCCATTGGCATCAGGAAAGGTTATCTTAAAATCATAGTCAATCGTGCGGTTGTCCTCCCTGTCCCAAACCCATTCGCGCAAGTTTCCGCCTATGTCGTAGATTCCGAATCCATTGGCCGGAAAGGAACCGACGGGAGAGGCTTTGCCGACACCAGAATCAAGGTAGTTGGCCTTGGTTGGGAAAGGAGAGTCGCCCCAGGCATAATCATTGGAGGCAAGTCCGCCCCGGGCAGCCACTTCCCATTCCGCTTCAGTCGGCAAGCGGTACCCGGAAGCCGTCCAATCGACTTGGTAATTATCCACCTCAACAAACCCTGCACGATAAACAATGGTATGGTTGGCATCCGTGAAGTAGCAGGGGGCAAACCCTTCTTTTTCGGACCGTGCGTTGGCCCATTTGACTGCATCGTACCAACTGATTGAATGCACCGGATGTTCACCGCTTTGGGCTATGCCGTTGGGATCCGCGTTCAGTCCCGGATTGGAAAAGGAATAACCGTTCCTAGTTCCCCAATCGTATATCTCAAGCCATTGTGAATGATTGACTTCGTGCATATCAGCAAGAAAGGCGGACAGGGCAACTTGACGTCCGGCAAGGGTGGAGGATGTCCCGATGGAATAGATCCCCGATGGAATCAATTTCATGGGGATCTCGATCGACAAATTCGCCGCTAGGCTTTGAGATTTACCGAACTCATTGCTCACCTCAACCGAATAGTTTCCATCGTGCGCGGAGGCGTTGACCTCGGAAATTACTAAGGTAGCGTTGGTTTCGCCAGGTATGTCTTGTCCGTTCCTTTTCCATTGGTATCTCAGGTACTTACCTTCAGCCGTGACGGACAAGGTCAGGGATTTGTTGGCATAAGCAGTCACGCTTTGGGGATGGTGAGTAATCTCTGGTCGCAGGTATTTGAGAATTTGCTCGCTTAAATGAGCGTGTGTGATGGTGCGGTTCAAATCGGCAAGAACGCTGGCGGGTAGCATATCCCGAGTGATGGACTTGATGGAGGCATTGAGGTCGGCCCTCAGGTTCCCGTCGAGCATGGATCGGTTGATCGATCCGGGGGCGATCGCAAAGGATCCGGTGCCGTTCGAAGCCGATCCACCGTTCAAGGCATAAGGGACCGAGCCGACGGCCTGATCGGGGGAGAGCAAATCATAGGGCCCGTTGGGCGACTGTGAAAACCAGATCCGCAGGTGAGCGTCGCTGTGATCGCGGAAGATCTGGCCGGGGAGGGCCTGCATCCCCGCCAAGGCTGCGTCGCCCAAACGAATAGTATAGACACCCTCCGAAACGGTCGCGGCAACCGATTGGGCGGGTTCTTGGGGATCGGTGAAGTTCCCGTCGTTGCTCCAATAATAAACCGTGCCCGTGCCGTTGACCAAAGCGAACTTGAAGTAGGCCTGGCCGGTGTAGGGCTGCCCGGAAACCGAAATCTTGCCGGAGTAGTTGAGAACTTCCGGAGCCGCCCACCCCACCCCGCCAAAGAGGGCTAATCCGAGGAGTAACATGAACTTCACTTTCATGAAGTTCAATGCTCGGGCTTTCTGGACAAAAGAAATCATCACTCGTCGATCAAGGAAGGCTTAGGGTCGACGGACCAGACGGAAGCCCATAATTTGTGTCACCTCATTTGATGCTCTCCAACTTCTTCTAGTCAATTTTTGTGTATTCTCCGAGTAATAAATATCTTTGTCCACTCTCTGCGACCCCGTCCATAAACTCTTTGGATTAGAAGTCCCCCAGTAGACCGCCGAAATCGCCGTTCCGCCAAATGTCGCACCACTGGTTGCAGGCTTCATGTAAATACGCAAACGGGTGGGTTTGA
Organism: Verrucomicrobiota bacterium; assembly: GCA_030830145.1. Classification (GTDB taxonomy): domain Bacteria; phylum Verrucomicrobiota; class Verrucomicrobiia; order Opitutales; family Seribacteraceae; genus Seribacter. The sequence continues at coordinate 802 of JAURNO010000138.1, read as the reverse complement.
CGATAGGCGACTGAATAGGAAGTAATTTGTCAAAATCAGCATTGGTGTAGGTCTTGGTCGAATTATCTTCATTGACCAATTCAAACCAGATATCATCGTCCCCCTCTCTGACAGCATCAACTTTGACCCGAAAATGCGTTGCGTTTTGTTCGCCGTATTGGGGAATATTGAGGGTAAGAGCGTTATTCAAAGAAACTCCATCAACTTTCAGGTTTTTCATCATTGCCTCTCGGGAGCTCCAATCATAATTGGAGCGCAACCAAACTTCGACCTTTTTAACTAATTGATTGATATTTGGATTAAGGAAACTTTTTAAAGTAAATACACCTGCATAATGGCTTTGTTCAGAAGAAAACTGAGTCGTTCCATCTTGATAGTAAAATTTTATCTTTGCGTAAGCCGTGGCGCCTGATTCACCTGCCAGTTCCCCGGTTAATTGAGAAATATTTGAATCAGGAAAATTAAAACTCATTAGTGGAGACCAGTTTGTTCCGTGGATATTATATATTGTTTTTAAAAAAGAATTATCTGAGTATGAAGTATATTCATTGTAAAAAGCACTGCTGTTCCCCTCATCCACCAAATCATAGTATCCGTTGGAATCGTTGAACGTCTCCTTCCATTCGTATTCGTAGGTGCGTGAATCGTACCAGTCCCAGGTCCATTCGCGCAAGTTGCCCCCGATATCGTGGATGCCGTATCCGTTCGGGTCGAAGGTCCCAACCGCGGTGGTCTTGCCCACCCGGGTATCGACGTAATTCGCCTTGCTCGGGAAGGGAGAATTTCCCCAGGAATATTTATT
>JAURNO010000137.1 GCA_030830145.1 Verrucomicrobiota bacterium | reverse complement strand
TGATGATGGGAGCCAATCGAGTTTTGATACATCCCCGTTATGAGGGAAGACCGAAAAGTAGAGCAAACAGGGGAGGTCGCGTAAGCATTGGTAAACAAGAGACCTTCTTTGGCCAACCGGTCGACGGCGGGCGTTTCGATTGACTTTTCACCGTAGCATGAGAAGTGGGCCGACATGTCGTCGATCACGAACCAAAGAACGTTGGGAGGGCTCTCTCCCTTCCCTTTGCCGGCAATCAATAAAAATAAAACCAAAGAGAGCTGTCTTCCCATCATCATGATTACAATCTCCCGCAATCCTCAGAATTTAACGGTAGGAGCCTGGAATTAATGGAAAAATCGAGGCGAGACTGGCTTGCCGTTTTTTTTCGCCAAAGGAAATTTTGGTTTCCAAGTGGAATGTTTCTGCCTGAGCCAGTCCTCGATTTTTCGTGAAAGACCGGCGGCGATATCCGGATGTTTTTCGATCAGGTTGCGTTCTTCTCCCAGGTCGTCGGTCAAATTATACAGCTCCCATTCATTCGCTTCGTAAAAATAGAGTAATTTGAATCGTTTGCCTTCGACCTCGTCCATCCCGACAACACATGGTTGGGCCCGTGCGTCCATATAACCGGGGAACAAATAAAAAAGGGGAGATCGTTTGGCCTTGGAAGCGGGGTTTCTGAGAATCTCGGCAAAGGATTCTCCGTCGAGCGGGTGCTTTTTGGGGGATGGTTGCCATTGGTTCCCCGCCAATTCAACAAGCGTGGGATAAAAATCCATGCCGTGGACCATTCTGTCCGTCACGGTGTTGGATGGAATGGTTCCGGGCCAATAGGCAACCAGAGGAACCCGAATCCCACCTTCGGTGAACATACCTTTGACCCCTCTCAAGGGAAGGTTGTCGAAATGGGTGCCTCCGTTGTCGGAAGTGAACAAAATCAAGGTCTCCTTGGTGATGTCGTCGCTCTTGTCACCATCCCCGTTTGGATCTTTAAGTGAAAGAAGGAGCCTGCCTAAAACTGCATCCATTCCCGAAATGAAACCCGCCAGGTTTGCCTTTCTGGAATTTTCTTTACCTAGCTTTTTCAGAGCGGCCTCTTTCAAGTCAGGTCTGGCTTGAACGGGTCCGTGCACGGCATAAGCATGCAGCTGTAGATAAAAAGGTTTGGGTTCGGCTGCAAGGGACCGCACCGTTTCCTCCATTGCATCCGCCAAGGCATCGCAGACGTGTTTGGGTTTTCCTACCTGAGTGGTGGGAATACCGTGTTTTTGAACATAGGATTTGGTGTAGGGTTCGCCAAAGCGGTCGAAGTCTCCACGTCCCAGCCCCTTGAAAACCCACTTGTCCTTGATTTTTTTGGAAAAGCAAACCGGTTGATGCCCCTGGGTATAGCCTCCGATATTGACGTCGAAACCTTGGTTCTCGGGCATGGTTGAATCTCCGGAATGTCCCCCAACATGATACTTCCCAATATGAGCGGTCTTATATCCATTTTTTTTCAAGGCTTCGGCAATGGTTATGGCTTCGCTTGCAATGTCCTGCCTTTGAGAAGGGCCGGTGAATTTAGCTTGTTCCTTGGTTATGCCCGGCTTCTTGTTCCGGTTGAGGTTTCCAACGACGTACACTCCGTTATGTACTCGGGCAGGGTATTGCCCGGAAAGCATGGCGGCCCGGGATGGGGCGCAATTGGGCTGGGTGTAGGCATGAGTGAAGCTCAAACCCTGGTTGGCGATTCTCTCGATATGGGGAGTGAGGAAGGAGTCCGTATGCGTTCCCATGGTCACTTGCTTTGCGCTGATTTGGTTCCAGCCCAAGTCGTCGATCATGTAGACGATGAGATTCGGTTGTTTTTGGGCAGAGTAAAGGGAAGGAGCCAAGCTACCGATTAAAACGATCAAAGGAAGAAGTTTATTGATTTTCATGAAAGATTGAAAAGTATTCTCTTTCCTCACTCCGTCAACGGAATGAAGGCAGTAAACAAGACATTATTGCGAAGGCTGGAAGAGGAATCAGGGTTTCCCGGAGGTTTTGACGTTGTGCACTCCGGCTCCAAGTTCGCCTTTCCTTCGCTCCAAGTACTGGGCGGAAATTTTTCGGGCCTTGGCTTGGTCGGCATCGTCGTAGTCCCAAAACTCCTGCACAATTTTTTCGCATTCCGGATAATGGGATCCGTCGTCACCGACCCGCTTGCGCACCTTGGCCAACCAACCCTTGAGCGACTGAGCCAGCTTCGCATGCTTGGGGTCGTGGTAGAGGTTCCTCGTTTCATGAGGGTCGTTCTTCATGTCGTATAATTCCCAGCCCGCGGGAGTTTGGTAATCTCCCTGATAATTGCATCCGTAAAAATAGATGAGCTTGTAGCGCTTGGTTCGCATGCCCAAGTGAGCAGGGTTGTCATGGTGGGCCATATGCATCCAGTAGCGATAGTAGGCCGCTTTTTTCCAACCGTCGGCTTCCTTGCCCGTTTCCAAAAGGGATTTGAAGGAACGACCTTGAACGCTTTGGGGGATGGCGGCACCGGCAAAGTCGAGCATGGTGGGGGCGTAGTCGACGTTTTCAATGATCGTGTCGAAGCTCTGGCCCGCTTTGACGGTCTTTGGGTAGCGGACGAGGAAGGGCATGCGCATCGATTCTTCGTACATCCAGCGTTTGTCTTGGTAGTCGTGCTCGCCGAGCATGAAGCCTTGGTCGCCCGTGTAGATGATCACGGTGTTGTCCATCTGCCCGGTTTCCTCGAGGTGTTTGAAAAGACGTCCGAGGTTGTCGTCGATGCCCTTTACGCAACGAAGGAACTTTTTGAGGTATGCGTTGTAGGCAAAGCGGGTGTTCTGTTCGTCGGTGTAGTCGGCGGGGTCGTAATCTTCGGGGAATTCATTGGGGAAGCGTCCGGGCAAGTCGCGTAGATAAGATCGGCGTGGGTTGCGGTTTCCGATCGAGGTGCCGATGTGGGGAATCAATTCGTCCTTGTTTCCACGGGTTGCCAAGGATCCGAATTCGGGGTGTCTTTTCCAAAGTGTTTCCGGTTCCGGGACGTCGACTTCGGCGAGAAAAGATTCGTAGCGCTCGGCATTCTCAAAATAGTCGTGCGGAGCCTTGTAGTGGTGCATCAGAAAGAAGGGTTTTTCTTTTTTGCGGTCCTTGAGCCAATCGAGCGTAAGATCGGTGATGGCGTCGGTGGAATGTTTCTCGGGGAAATCGATCAGGTTTTTGCCCCAAGGCTTGTCGCCGCGGATACGGAAGGAGGGTCCATGGTACTTTCCCTGTCCGGGGAGGACGCAGTAGTAATCGAAGTCCTTGGGTTCGACCTTGAGGTGCCACTTTCCGATCATGGCTGTTTCGTATCCTGCTTTTCCCATTTCGATGGCAAGCGTTTGCTTGCCCGGCATGACTCGTCCGCTCAGGTCGACGGCTCCGTTGACGTGGTTGTATTGCCCGGTCAGAACGCAAGCACGGGAAGGCGAGCAGATGGAGTTGGTGCAGAACGCGTTTTGGAAAAGAGCTCCTTCTTTGGCCAACCGGTCGAGGTTGGGGGTGGGGGCGATCTTGGCAAGTCGGCTTCCGTAGGCAGAAATGCCATGGGCGGCGTGATCGTCCGACATGATGTAAAGGATATTGGGCTGACGGTCGGCGTATAGGCAGGCTGTCAAGAATAAGCCGATGGATGAAGGAAGGGTTAGTTTCATAGTTGGATGTCTTCCCGAAGATTGTCGGGCGAAATAAAAAAATCAAGCGATCAGTTGGGGGATGATCTGTCCTCCGAACTGGCTGAGTTGCTTGTATCGTCCTCCATGAAAGAAGGTCAGCTTGTTGTCGTCCAGTCCAAGCAAATGGAGCAGGGTGACGTGAAGATCGCGGATTGGGTGAGCGACTTCAACCGCCCCCGATCCCAATTCGTCGGTAGCTCCGACGATAGTGCCGGGTTTGACGCCTCCACCCGCCATGAGGATCGTCATGGCCTGGTTGTTGTGTCCGCGACCGATGGCATAGACTCCACCTCGACGGTTGTTGTCGGGCGTCCTTCCGAATTCCCCGAGCCATAGGACCAGCGTATCCTTGAGCATGCCCCGTTTTTTCAAATCCTGAATGAGGGCGGTCATGGGTTGATCCACGCTTTTGATACGGGCCGCATGGGCCCGTTCGAGGTAGTCATGACTATCCCACCCACCCGAGAAGATTTGCACGAACCGAACTCCTTTTTCAACCAACCTGCGGGCCATCAGGCATTGTTTCCCGAATCCCGCGGTTTCCTTTTGGTTC